>CANNEJ010000054.1 GCA_947503585.1 Anaerolineales bacterium
GGCGTGGTGGCCGGCGTGGGAGCGTTGGGCCGCAAGCTGGGCGGCAGCGCTCCGGGCTGGTGGGCGGCCGCAGCATGTGCGGGCGGAGTGGCGCTGATAACAACGCTGCTCGATGGCGCTTACACAAACGTCTACGGTATTTGGCTGATGGCGACGTTTCTGTGGATGCTGGACTTTGCGCTTGTGAGTGCGGAGCGCTGGCGCACGGCGCTGGCTGGCGCAAGTTTGGCGGCAGTGTTGCTCGGCCATCCGGACAGCATCATTCACTTGCTGATGGGATATCTGCCGTTTTACGCAGCCGCACTGCTTGTGCTGCCGCGCTTGAGCGGCGGGCAGTACCGGCGCATGATGCTATGGGTGCCGTTGGCGGGTGTGGCCTTTAGCCTGCCGTGGATCCTGCGCGTGCTGCCGCTGGTGCCGTTGATTGAAGTGCACGAGCGACAGGCGCCGCACATGCAGCATTTGCTGTGGCTGGCAGGCTTGAACGGGGTTTGGCTGCCGCTGGTGGCGGTGGCGGGAGTGTGGTGGGCGCTGCGCCAGCGCCACTGGCTGGATGTGTGGTGCGTGGTTTGGCTGCTGCCGATCGTTGAGCTCTCTGCGTTTGGCAATCTGGATCAATGGTCGCGGCGCACTGCAATCGATCCGTTGCAAGTGCTTTACCCGCTGGGTATAGCGTGGCATGCCGCCATCATTCCGCTGCCGCTGCTGGCCGCGCGCGCGCTGCAGCCGCTGGGTAATTGGATTGCGCGCGCGGGCAACTGGCAGCGCTACCTCTCGCTCGGCCTGAGCGCGGTGCTGGTGCTGGTTGCGCTTGGGGTTGCCATGCAGCAGCAGCTGGTGCAGTGGAGCCAAGGGCGGGTGATGGCCATAACCGGCGCGCTCGCCACGCCCGCAGACCTTGCCGCCTACGATTGGCTGCGCAACAACACAGCACCCACAGCGCTGCTGTTGAATTACCCGGGCCGCTTTGAGGGCCAGTGGGCGCCCGTGATTGCAGAGCGCCCGGCGGTGTTCATCCGGGACCAGTTGTTTTATATTGGCGCCAAAGCGCTGCGCAGTGCGCAGCCGGCACTTGAAGCTGCCTACATGAATCCGGAACAGGCCGCATCGTGCGCACAACTGCGCAACCAAGCGATTGATTACCTTGTGGTGCCGCAGGCGCTTGCGCACCCACAGCGCTGGCAGCAGCAGCTGCGCTGGCGCCCGCCGGCCGTGTCCGCGCAGCGCCCGCGCTTTGAAGACTCCGCCTGCCTCACACTGCGTGCTGATTTTGATGGCGCGCAAGTCTGGCAGGTGGTTAGCGCATCCTGATGCTGTGCAAAACTATCAACCTTCCAAATAAAGGTTTGAACGCGGACACCATTCTCAAATCTCATTGTGTGGGTAGTTGATGCGCATTCTGCATATCATCCCGTACTTCTATCCGGCGTGGGCCTATGGCGGCACCTGCCGTGCGGCGTGGGAGCTGGCGCGCGCACTGGTGCGCCATGGGCTGCAAGTTGCGGTCTTCACCACAGACGCGCTTGATGCGCAGCAACGCACAGGCCCCGCGTTTGAAGTTGTGGAGGGCGTGGAGATCCATCGCGTTGCCAACTTGAGCAATCGCCTTGCGTGGGCGCGTGTGTTTCTGCCGCTTGGTTTTGGCAGCCAGTTAAGCGCAGCGGTGGCAAGGGCAGATGTGGTGCACCTGCACGAGTTCCGCTCTTATCAAAATGCCGTTGCGCTGCCCATCATTGAGCGGCAGGGCAAGCCGTTCGTGGTCACGCCGCAGGGCAGCCTGCCGCGCATCATGGGGCGCTATGCCCTCAAGGCTGTCTACGACCAGCTGTATGGGCGGCGTATCTTGCGCCGGGCGGCCCGGCTGCATGCCCTTGATGACATGGAACGCCGGCAGTACATCGCGCTGGGGGTGGAACCGGCGCGGATTGCCATCCGGCCGAATGGCATTGACCCGGCAGAGTTTGATAGCCCGCCGGACGCGGCGGCGTTCCGTGCGCGCCACGGCATAGCTGCCGGCACACCGATTGTTTTGTTTCTGGCGCGGGTAAACCGCATCAAGGGTGTTGACTTTCTTGTGCAAAGTTTTGCGCTGGTGCACAAGCGGGTGCCGCAGGCACTGCTGCTGATAGTTGGCCCGGACGATGGCTATCTGGGCGAAGTGAAGCGCCAGGTAAATGCGCTCGGTATTGCGGAGCATGTGCGCTTCATTGGCTATCTGGATGGAAAAGAAAAGCTGGCGGCGTACCGTGCCGCGAGTGTGTATGTGCTACCGTCCACTTACGATATTTTTGGCATTACGCTGCTGGAGGCGCTGGCGTGCGGCACGCCGGTGATCGCCACAGATGGCGTTGGGTTTGCAGATTTCATGCGCCAAAATAATATTGGTGCAGTTGTAAATTTTGGCGATACGGCTGCATTGCAGGCGGAGATCGTGCGAGTGCTGCAGCAGCCTGTGCCGGAACTGGCTGCCCGATCGGCGGCCGGCCGGCGGTATGTACTGGAGAATTTTGGCTGGGATAGCATTGCGCGCGATTGGCTGCCGGTATACGCCGGCTGTGCAGTGAACTAGCCATGTGCGGAATTTGTGGAATGCTGCAGGTGGGTGGCGGTGCGCCGGTGAACGGGGAACTCCTGGCGCGCATGCGTGACCTGATTGCGCATCGCGGTCCGGACGATGCCGGCAGTTATGTGGCGCCGGACGGGCGCGTGGGCCTCGCCAACCGCCGCCTTTCAATCATCGATCTTTCTGCCGGCGGCCATCAACCGCTGGCGAACGAGGATGGCACGGTGTGGATCGCGTTCAATGGCGAGATCTATAACTACCGTGAGTTGCGCCCGGCGCTGCTGGCGCGCGGGCATGTGTTCGCGTCGCAGAGCGACACAGAAGTGATTGTGCATTTGTATGAAGAGTACGGGGCTGACTGTGTGCAGCACCTGCGCGGCATGTTTGCATTTGCAATCTGGGATGCGCGCCGCCAGGAATTGTTTCTGGCGCGCGACCGCCTGGGCGAGAAGCCGCTGTACTACGCGCATGCTGGCGGCTGTTTTATGTTTGCGTCCGAGATCAAGAGCCTGCTCGCCAATTCCGCGCTGCCGCGCAAGGTGAAACCAGCAGCGCTCTACCACTACCTCACCTTTTTAACCCCGCCCGCACCGGATACGCTTTTTGACGGCGTTCAAAAACTTGCGGCCGGGCATTGCGCCTGGATTGCATTGGACGGCTCTGTGCGGGTGCACGAGTATTGGAACATGTTCGCGGGATCGGTGGCGCCGGCCAGCCCCGGTGACGTACTGGAGCAGCTGCGTGCAACACTGCGCGAGAGCATCGCACTGCGCATGATCTCGGATGTGCCCTTTGGCGTGCTGCTTTCCGGCGGAATTGACTCCACCACAAATCTGGCGTTGATGACTGAGCTTTTGCAGCAGCCCGTGCGCTCCTTCTCCATCGGTTATGCGGGGGCGGGCGTGGATGAGTTCAACGAACTCAACTTTGCGCGCGCGGCAGCGCGCCAGTTTGGCGCGGAGCATCACGAAGTCATCATCGGCCGCGACGATCTCATGCGGTTTTTGCCAGACATGATTTATCACCAGGATGAGCCGATTGCGGATCCGGTTTGCGTGCCGGTGCATTATGTTTGCAAGCTGGCGCGCGAGTCCGGCACCAAAGTGGTGCAGGTGGGCGAGGGCGCGGACGAACTTTTTGGCGGCTACGCGCACTGGATTGCGGCACTGCGCTTGGAACGCAGGCTGTGGCCAATGTTTGGCAGCCTGCCCGGATTCATGCGCCACGCGGTTGCCGGCCTGGCGCGCCCGCTGCTTGGCGAGCTGCGCCATGAATACCTGCGGCGGGGAGCAGCGCATGAGGAACTATTTTGGGGCGGCGCGATTGCATTCGGCGAGGCCGGCAAGCAGGCGCTGCTTACTGATGGATTTTTGCAGCAGGTGCGCGGCTTGTCTTCGCATGACCCGGTTCGTGCGCAGCGCCGGCAGTTTGAGGCGACCAGCCCCAACCGCGACTATTTGACATGGATGAGCTTTTTAGACTTGCGCATGCGCCTGCCGGAACTGCTACTGATGCGCGTGGACAAAATGTCCATGGCAACTTCCGTGGAGGCACGGGTGCCATTTCTGGACCATGTGTTTGTGGAGCAGATGATGCAGCTGCCGCAGCAGGTAAAGCTGCCCGGCCTGCAACCCAAGCATTTGCTGAAGCAGGCTGTGCGCGGCATTATTCCGGATGAGATCATCGACCGCCCGAAGCAGGGGTTCCGCGTGCCCGTGCGGCAGTGGCTGGCTGAGGATTTGGGAGTGCTGGCGCACGATTGTTTGCGCGGCTTTTGCCAGCGCACAGATTATTTCCGCTGGCCGCGCGTGCAAGCGCTGCTGCGCAGCAACAATGAACTGTCGTGGTACTTGTTAAACTTTGCGCTGTGGCATGAGCTGTGGATTGAGGGCGTCCCGCGCGATGAATTGCTGGTGCCGCGCCAGCCCGCCCGCACTCAATAACCGAATTCTAAAATCAGCCGGGCCCGTACATACACTGCGTCTTGGGCTCAAGCGGGCAGGCAATAAAGGGCAGCTGCACCCGCAGCAAAATGTAGGTGCTGGTAATGAAGAGCGCCAGGATGACTGTGGCCAGCATCAGCCGGCGCTGCTTGCGCACAAAGATTGCAAGCAGCCCGCCCGCAAGCAGAATGCTGGCGGGCATGGTGGCCGGCAGCCCATAGCGTGCGCCGGCAAACGTGAGCAGTTGGGCGCGGCTTGGCCAAACATCCGCGCGAATAAACACCACGCCCCACAACACGGCGCAGGTCCCCATTAATAGCAAGAGATGCTTGCGTTCGGGCGTGCCGCGGGTGCGCCAAAGTGCACGGAGCAACCCCGCCAGCGCCAGCAGCGTCAGGCCGGCAACGGGCAGCAGCTGCAAACGGGTGAGGCCAGGCTGCGTGCCGCTAAACCCGGACCAGTACATGCTAAAGATCCACGCAGGCAACTCTGCAACCCACACCTGATTGGTGCGATGCCAGGACAGCAGCCCCCAAAGCATCTGGTTGGGCTCGTAAGCCAGCAGGCGCACAAAGCGGATGCGCGGCCAGCGTTGTTCGGCCGAGCCATTGCGCAGCAGATTCTGAAACGGCAGGCCGCTCCAGTTACCTGAAGCTGCTGCACTACTGTCAAACTGTGGCGGGACCGCAGGGTTGAACTCGCCCGGCACAACTATCAGGTCATCGTACACCGCACTGCCTGCGAGCACCGGGTGCAGCACCATTGCCAGATGCTCGGCGCCCGGGTTAATGCGCGTGGTGAGCGCCCGAAACTCCCAGTCACCGGTTGCCGGCAGCTCAATGCTGCTGCCGCCCAAGTGGTCTTCAAGCGCTGGAAACTTTAGTGCCGCGCCTTGCGGGGCGCGCACCCAGCCGCCGACAGTTACCAAGTTGCCGCGCAGCTGTGTAACCGTACTCTCCGGCAGGTATTGCACAATGCCATCAGCGGAGTCGTTATAGAGGCGCTCGCATAAGTCATCGGGTGCGCACAGCAGGTCATCGCGCACCAGCCCCTCTGAGTTGTCATGCCGTTGCGCCAGCATGCCAACCGAACCGGAGTGCGCTGACGGTGTTAGCTGGGGCGATCGCAGCGGGCGGTGGCGTAGTTTCAGCATGCCGTTGTTGATGAACCAGTGCGCTGGTGCGAGCAGGTCCACCGGCTGCAGCGCAAACAGGGCAACCCCGCCCGCCGCGAACAGAGACAGGAGGGCACGGCGCTTGATTGCGACCGGCAGCGTTGCCAGCACCCAAATGACTGCCAAGGGCGCGCCAACCCATGCAGAGGTTTTGGTTGTGAAGCAGGCCAGCAGCGCCAGCGCAGCTGCCAGTGTGCGGAAAGGGCTCCAGCCGCGGGCATGGATGCAGGCTAATGCCCACAACAACATGCCCAGCGCACAGGCCGCGCCCACATCGGCGTTGGTTCCGGTGCTCAGGTCCGCCAGCTGCTGGTTGAAACCAGCGAGGGCGGCGGCGCCAATGGCCCACAGCTTGCGTTTTGGAAAGAGCTCACGCGTAATGCCGTAGGTGGCCACTGTCATCAGCAAGCCCAGCAGCAGCGTCGCGGTGCGACTCATCAAAGAGGCCAACTGATCCGATACGGGATTTAGAAAAGCAATGGGCAACGCAGCCCACGTGTAGTAAGCCACGCCACGCTTGGCATGCTGCCAAAAATACGGGCACGGACTGACTTCCGGATGGGCGGGATCGGCATAAACGGGCGGCACCTGCCGCCCCAGCAATGTGTCTCTAATTGCCTGGCCCAGCGCGCTCTGCTCCTCGTTGTACGCGTGCGGCAAACCAACGGCGTGGCGCATGCAGCCCGCAGCCATCAGGCGCGTGACGCCAAACTGCCAGTACTCATCCACGCCAAAGCCCAGTGGTACAATGTCTATCCGCAACAATGCGATTGCAGCTTGCGCCACGAGCAAAAGCGTCAGGGCGCGCAGCGCTATGCGGTTATGCATCGCGCGCAGTGTAACGACCCGATAACCCCTTGTCAACGACCGGCACAAAAAGCCGTACGCGAGCGAACGCGCGATGATGCCGGTGCGGCTGGCAGCGCTGATCTCGCATCCCATCCAGTACTTTGCGCCGCTCTATCGCGAGCTGGCGTGCCGGCCGGAGATCGCCCTCACAGTTATCTTTTGTACACGCGGAAGTCTTGCGGGCGGTTTCGACAGCGGCTTTGGCCGCACTATTCAATGGGACACGCCGCTGCTTGGCGGCTACTCGTCGCGCTTCATAAAGAATATTTCCCTGCGTCCCGATCCGCAGCGTTTTTGGGGTGTTGTTAATCCGGCAGTGGTTGGTGTCCTGCGGCGCGGAAAATTTGATGTGTTGTGGCTGCATGGATATTATGGCGTGAGCAATTGGCTGGCGATTGCAACGGCACGTTCGCTACACCTGCCCATTTTGCTGCGCACAGAGACAACTAAATCTGACAAGCAAGGGGCTGCCCATTTGGTTAAAGCGGGTTTGATGCGCACCATTGCGGGCGGACTTTATATTGGCAGCCGCAACCGCGCGTCTTACGAGGCATTTGGAGTTCCGGAGCAGCGCATGCACTTTGCCCCATACTCCGTGGATAACCGGTTCTTTTTGCGGCAGGCAGAATTATTGCAAGGCCAGCGCCTTCAGCTGCGTCGGCGCTTCGGCATTGTTGGCGAGGGTCCGTGCATCCTCTTTGGGGGCAAGCTCATTGCAAAGAAGCAGCCGCAAGCCCTGCTGCGGGCATTCCAGGCCGTGCGCGCAAAACATGCGTGCACGCTGCTGTTTGCGGGCGAAGGCGAATTGCGCCCGGCGTTGGAGGCGCAAGCGGGCGACGGGCAAATACCGGATGTTCATTTTGCGGGTTTCCTCAACCAGACCGAAATCGGCGCAGCGTATGCCTGCGCTGACATATTTGTCCTGCCGTCGTTGTATGACGAGACTTGGGGTTTGGTGGTAAATGAAGCCATGAACTTCGCCCTGCCTGTGGTTGTGAGCGATGCGGTGGGTTGTGCGGACGACCTTGTGCGGCAGCGCGAAAATGGTTTTGTTGTCAGCGCCAGCCGCTTTGCAAGTGAAGGCGCGGACGCAATCGCAGCTTTGGTGGCGGACGCCGAGCTGCGGCGCGCCTATGGCGCACGGTCGCGCGCGATCATTGCCGAATGGGATGTGCCGCGGACGGCGGATGGAATTGTGGCGGCAGCCTTGGCGGTGTCCGGTGCTGCAAGTGTGCGCTAACAGCTGCAATTGCCGACGCTATGTTTGAGCTGCCTATGCGGCGATGGCAAGTAGGGGCGCAATGTGCAGCCGGATTTTATTGGCTGTGACTTTTCTGTTGGGTTTATTCACCGAGGTGGGAGGCCGGGGCGGGGTGCAGGCCGTGTCCGCACAGCTTGCGCGCCGGCTTGCAGCGCACGCACAGGCCGGCGCGGCGAAAGTTGACTTATTGGCATTGAACGATTCCGCTGACAGTTCGCACCATATAGCCGGCATGTGCGCGCTTAAAGCATTTGGGTGGCTCATGTGAATTTGGCGCCGCTGGCATGGCTGGCATCGTTGCTGCGGCCGCGCCTGCGTTATGTGGTCGTTGCGCATGGCGTTGAGGTATGGACTGCGCGCTCCATGCTGCAACGCGCAGCGTTGCGGCGCGCGGACCGCGTGGTAGCTGTGAGTGCATACACCGCCCGCAAGCTGGAGTTAGTGCAGGGAGTCTCCGCCGCAAAGATTGTGGTGATACCAAATATGCTGGCCAATGAACTGCCGGCTGCGCCAACCGGCGCAGCAAATCCCAATCTGATTTTGTCAGTTTCGCGGCTGGACCGGGACGACGCCTACAAGGGCATCGATCAGCTGCTGCGCGCGCTGGCACTGGTGCGAGAGGCGCGGCCGGAGGCGCATTGCG
>CANNEJ010000055.1 GCA_947503585.1 Anaerolineales bacterium
CTGTGGCGGTGGTTGTAAAGTAGGCTGCGCAGCGCAGCAATGCGCTGCGCGCTAAAGCGCTGCCAGCAGCGTTTGCATGCGGTGCCTGTACGTGTGCTCGGCCAGCACGCGTGCGTGCCCCTGGCGTGCAATCCGCTGGCGCGCTTCCGGATCAGCCAGGTACTCGCGCGCTACCGCGCCGGCTTCTTGCGGCGTTCGGTAAACGGCAACATCATGCCCGGGCTGCAGCAGCGGCTCCATTTCCGGCACGTAGTCCATCAACTGAAACGCTCCTGAAGCGGGCACTTCAAACGCGCGCGTATTGAGGCCGCCCAGTTTTGTTTGCGGCCCATGCGTGTTTATTACGATTGGCGCTGATTGGTAGGCGTGGCTGACTTGCCCGGGCGGCAGTCCCTCGCCCCGAAAAATATTCGGGGCGAGCTTGCCGCGCAGCCGCTTCAGGGTTGGCTGCCAGCCCGGGCCCCAGATGGCAATGTCGTCAATTCCGGCGAGGCCCTCAAGCATCACTCCGCGAGCTGGCGAGAAAGTGCCAATGAAGCAGACGCTGCTCACCAGACCGCTGCGGCGCACCAACTCTGCCGGTTCCGGGTGATACAGCGCCGGGTCACAAGCACAGGGCAGGAATGTAATCTGGCGTGCGCCGCGCGCCGCCAATTGTGCAAAATAGCTGCGGTCAAAAACAAAGCTGTGATCGTATGCGGGCAGGCCGGATGGAACCAGCCAATAGGGGTCGCGCTCATTGAAGACAAAGGGGTTGTCCGAGTACCAGGCCGCAAGCAGCGGCGCATGCGCCATGCGCTTGATCGCGCGCAGTGTGGCGGGAAGAATTGTTTCGCCTTTTAACACCAGTACCAGTTCCGGCTGGGCGGCCCGCACCGCAGCAATCACTTGCACATGCAGTTGCCTGCCGTTGAGTATCCACAGCAACTGCCGCACCGGGTTTGGCGTCAGCAGCGCAACACCTGTAAATTTTTGCAGAAGGCGGGCGCGGGTGCGCGCTGCCGCCTGCCTGCCGGCGGTTTGGTTGTAGTAAAAGACCTGAACTTTACAGCCCAATGCCAGCAGGGCATCACGGGTAGATTCTGTCCACCCGGCGCGCCAATGCGGGCCAATCAGCAGCACCCGCATCAGGCGCCCGCTTTCATCTGGCCGAGGCCGCTGGTGAGCGAAACCGGCTGCAGCCCCAGGTCGCGTTCCATCTTACTGGTGTCAAATGAAGTGTCGCGCGGTCTGGGGGCCAGTTGCGGAAAAAACGAGTCGGGCACTGCTTGTATCAGCGCGGGGTCAAGCTCAAAAGCAGCTGCAACCGCAAGTGCAAATTGATGCAGCGAAACATGGTCGGCACCGGCAACGTGATAAGTTCCGCTGCAGTTGCGATTCACAATCTCCCAGACCGCCGCAGCACAAGCTTGCGCCGGCAGCGGCTTGCTGTAGACGTTGTCCACTACAGATTGCCGCTGGTGCTCACGCAATGCTTTGACCCACGTTGTCACTAAATTTCCGCGCTCGTCCGGGTACGGCCAGCCGTACAATAAAATCGGCCGCACAATTGCGTATGGCACGCCGCAGGTGGCGGCAATTTGCTCCGCTGCAACCTTCAGCTCACCGTAGTAATTGATGGGGCTGACTGGGTCGGTTTCTGAATACAGCGGCTGCGTGCCGTCGAAGACTGCATTGGAAGAGATGTAAATCAGGCGCGCCCCGAAGTCTTTGCAGCACGCAGCTACGACTGTTGTGCCGCCGACATTCACGGCGTGTGTCTGCGCCCGGTTCTTCTCGGCAAAATCCACGCTGCCAATTGCGGCCGCATGAATCACAACATCCGGTTTTGCCCACGCAAATACTTCGCGCATGGCGCCGGCACTTGTAACATCGGCCGGCCGCTGGGCTGCGCGCAGCGCCTTGGGCAGTGCGCGTGCGGGATGGAAAACCCCGTACAGTTGCCGGTCTGCGCCTGCCTGGGCTTGCAATGCGCACCCCAATAGCCCGGTCGATCCGGTTATTAACACGCGCACGGGCGGTTAATCCGGTTGGGTGAGCCTGGCACAGAATTGCTGTGCAGCCCAGACAGCTGCAGGTTTGAGAACATGGGTTGAATTGTGGCTGGTGTCTGCAGATCGGCAAATGCCAGCGGTGCGCCCGGCTGTTCCGGCGCTGCGTCAAGTGTAAACCAACTGTGCGGTGAACGCTGGCACGCGCCGGATGCTTTTTACTACTGCCGGCCGGCACGGCACGGTTTTCGCGGTGAATTTGACTTTGACGGGAAATGGATTACGCGTATACTGTGGGCCCAAGGAGAAAGAAATGAAAACAAAAGTATTACCAACAAGTATCAAAGTGCTGGTGCTTTTTGCACTGGTCATGGGCGCATGCGCTGCGCCCGCGCCAACAGCGGCACCGGCTGCCGCTGCGCCGGAAGCAACTGCAGCACCGGCTGCCACAGAGGCGCCCGCTCCCACCGCAGTACCCGCTGCCACAGAGGCGCCGGCTGCGACGGAAGCCCCCGCCACTGGTGGCAAGCTGAAGATTTTGTACTGGCAGGCGGTTACCACGCTCAACCCGCACTTGGGCACCGGCACAAAGGATTTTGACGGCGCAACCGTAATCCTTGAGCCGCTGGCACGCCGCAACGAGCTGGATGAACTGGTGCCTTACCTTGCCGCCGAAATCCCCTCGGTGGCCAATGGCGGCATTGCCGCAGACGGCACAAGCGTCACGTGGAAGCTGCGCCCCGGCCTAAAGTGGTCGGATGGCAGCGACTTCACGATCGACGACATAATCTTCACCTGGGCTTACTGCAAGGATGAAGCAACGGCCTGCACCACGCTCTCCAACTTCCAACCGATCGAGGCAATTGATGCGGTAGACGCCACAACTGTAAAAATTTCCTGGGTCGAGCCGCGTGCTGACCCCTTCATCAGTTTTGTGGGCTCACAGGGTATGGTGTTGCAGAAGAAGCAGTATGGCGCATGCATCGGCGCGGCTGCACTGGCCGATGCGGCTTGCCAGGCAGCCAATATTGCCCCAATCGGCACCAATGCTTACAAACTGAAGGACTTCAAGCCCGGTGATGTGGTGCTCTACGACCGCAACCCGAATTTCCGCGATGCGGATAAAGTGTTCTTTGATGAAGTGGAAATCAAGGGCGGCGGTGACGCAACTTCTGCGGCGCGGGCCGTGTGCGAAACGGGCGAGGTGGATTTCTCGTGGAACCTGCAAATTCCGAAAGCAGTGCTTGAGCCCATTCTGGCGGCTGGCAAATGCGACTCGATTGCCGGCGGCTCGTTTGGTGTTGAGCGGATTGTGGTGAACTTTGCCAACCCCGATCCCGCATTGGGTGACAAGCGCTCCGAGCCGGACCAGCCGCATCCGTTCCTTGCGGATCTGGCGGTCCGCCAAGCCATCAACTTGGCGATTGACCGGCAGGCAATTGCGGACCAGATGTACGGCCCAACCGGCGAGCCGACCTGCAATGTCCTTGTAGTACCGGCCGCGGTTAATTCCCCCAACACCAAGTGCGCGCGCAATGTAGACGCCGCCAATAAACTTTTGGATGATGCCGGCTGGGTGTTGAACGGCTCCGTGCGCGAAAAGGGCGGTGTGAAGCTGATTACCACGCTGGTGACAACCATCAACACCTTGCGCCAGGGTGAGCAGGCGATCGTCAAATCCAATTTGGCGGAAATTGGGGTGCAGGTAAACCTAAAGGCAATCGATGCCGGTGTTTACTTTAGCGGTGATCCGTCTAACCCGGACACGCTGAACAAGTTCTACTCCGATCTACAGATGTACACCAATGGTCCGGACGGCACAGACCCGCAGGCGTACTTGCAGGGGTGGACATGTGATGAAAGGATGTCATCCGCCAACCAATGGAATAAAGGCAATGACGGGCGCTATTGCAGCAAGGACTACGATGCGCTGTATGCCAAGCTCAAGGTTGAGTTGGACCCGGCTAAACGGGCTGAGATTGCCATTCAAATGAATGATGTGCTTTCCAATGACGTGGCGCTCATTCCGCTGATCAATCGCCGCACGCCCAACGGCAAGCTGAAGACCCTGCTGGGACCCACATATAATACTTTTGACTCGTCCATCTGGAACATCGCAGTCTGGAGTCGATAATCCAGCAGACTGATTAATGCACAGCCGGCCGGCACGTTTGTGTGCCGGCCGGCTGTGGCCCCGAGCGTACACGCGGCCTGGTACATGTCCAACTACATTTTGCGCCGCGTACTGCTGAGTGTGCCGACGCTGCTCGCAATCAGCATTATCATCTTTGCTATTTTGGCGCTGGCGCCCGGCGACCCGCTCTCGCAGCTGGCGCTCAACCCCGCCATACCTGAATCAACGCGCCAGCTTATCCGCACCCAGTTTGGCCTGGACGATCCATGGCCGGTGCGCTATTGGAAATGGCTCACCTCGCTGCTGCGTGGTGACTGGGGTTTCTCATTTAGTTCGCGCAGCCCGGTGATCGATATCGTGATGCAGCGCGTGCCGCAGACGCTGCAGGTGGTGGGCTTTGCATATCTGCTGGCAGTGGTGCTGGCCATTCCGGTTGGAATTCTCGCGGCGGTGCGCCAGTACTCGTGGTTTGACCAGCTTGCAACCGTGTTTTCTTTTGTGGGCTTTTCTGTGCCCTCGTTTTTTACCGGGCTGCTGCTGATGCTGGTGTTTGCGGTTCGGCTCAAATGGTTTCCAATTGTCTACGACTCGCTGCTGGGTTTCGGCAGTGGCGCCGAAGTATTGGCGCAGCTGCGCCAGATGGCAATGCCCGTCACAGTGCTTGTGGTGCAGCAAACCGCCGCGCTGACGCGGTTTACACGCTCCGCCATGTTGGACAACCTTGGGCAGAACTACGTGCGCACCGCGCGCGCCAAAGGCTTGCCATACCGGCGCGTGGTGCTGCGCCATGTGTTTTCCAACAGCCTCATTCCAATTGTTACGCTGGTGGCTCTTAGCATTCCCTCTATTTTTGGAGGTGCGATCATCACAGAAAACTTGTTCCGCGTGAATGGGCTGGGTGCACTGCTCATCACCTCCATCAACAATTCTGATACACCCGTTGTGATGGCGCTCAGCTTTGTATTCGCGGTGTTGATGGTTTTCAGTAATCTGGTGGCGGATGTGATGTACGGCGTGCTGGATCCACGGGTCCGCTACGACTAAATGAGCAGCGCGGGCAGCAGCGGGGGTGCGGAAGGCGCGCAGCCGGAGCGCACGCTATGGGGTGACACGTGGCGCCGGTTTCGGCGCCATCGGCTCGCGTTAAGTGGCGCGTTGATCTTGCTGCTGCTGATAGCGAGTGTGGTGGCCGGCACTTTTCTCTACCCGCTTTATTTGGTGCGGCAGCTGGCGGACGCCGGTATTCCGGTTACTGCAACCAATCCAACACTGACAAGCCTCGTTGACCACTTGGATTACGTGGGCATTCTTTCGCCGCCCTCAAAAGTGCACCCATTGGGTGCGGACGATCTCGGCCGGGATCTGCTGGCGCGGGCCATCTACGGCGGGCGCGTTTCGCTTACCGTGGGGCTGGTGGCTATGTTGATTGCCACCAGCCTCGGCGCATTGATTGGTGCAGTGTCCGGCTATTTCGGCGGATTACTGGACAGTGTTCTGATGCGCATCACGGACCTGTTCCTATCATTGCCGGGTGTGCCGCTGATTCTGCTTGTGGTCTACCTGTTCCGAGACTCCGTTATACAAGCGGTGGGGTCGCCGGAAATTGGCATTTTTCTTATTATGGTTTCGTTGATTGGCGGTCTCTCATGGATGGAGACCGCGCGCATTGTGCGCGCCGCATTTCTATCTTTGCGCGAGAAGGAGTTTGTAGAGGCGGCGTTGGCGCTGGGCGCTGATGACACTGCCGTCATGTTCCGGCATATCTTTCCAAACGCGCTAGGGCCGATAATTGTGGCGGCCACGCTTGGTGTGGGCAACGCCATTATTACCGAGTCCGTGCTTTCATTTTTGGGCGTGGGTTTTCCGCCGGATACACCCACTTGGGGCCGGCTGGTGACACTGCCGTCATGTTCCGGCATATCTTTCCAAACGCGTTAGGGCCGATAATTGTGGCGGCCACGCTTGGTGTGGGCAACGCAATTATTACCGAGTCCGTGCTTTCATTTTTGGGCGTGGGTTTTCCGCCGGATACACCCACTTGGGGCCGGCTGGTGACAGATGGCAGCCAGTATCTACAAGTGGCATCCTGGCTGGCCCTGGTGCCGGGCACGCTTATTTTTCTGACTGTGCTCAGCATAAACTTTTTGGGCGACGGCCTGCGTGATGCGCTTGAGGCGCAGCAGGCAGCTTGAGCGCGTAGTAAACTGGAGGGCGTTATGCATAACTGGTCTGATGCGGATGCAGCCGTCGTGGCGCTAACCCGGGAGCTGGTTGCCATTCCATCTGAGAGCGGCAGCAGCAATACTGTGATCTGCGAGCATTTGCAGGCACTGCTGCGCCAGGGCGGCTTCGAGGTGGAATGGCTGCAATATCTGGATGCTGCCCGTCAGCCTAAAGTGAGCATTGTTGCGCGCAAGGGCAGCGGCCATGGCGGCGCGGGTTTCTTTTCACACATCGATACAGTCCCCGGCCAACCTGCGGAATGGGAGCCTTGGAATCCCGTGGTGAAGGATGGAAAGATTTACGGACGTGCCAGCTGCGACATGAAAGGCCCGCTGGCTGCAACGATTGTGGCTGCGCTGCGCGCTAAAACGCTGGCCAAGCCGGTGGTAATTGTGATCACGGCGGACGAGGAGGTGGGTTTTGGTGGCGCCACACAAGTGGCGGCCGAATCGCAATTATTGAAAGGGAATTGGCCGGACATGGGCGTGATTGCGGAGCCGACGCGCCTGATACCAGTGCGCGCCCACAAAGGCGCCTGCCAGATTACCGTGACTGCGCGCGGCGTGGCAGCGCACACCAGCATGGATACCGGCATTTCCGCCACCATGCTGCTGGCGCCGCTGCTGGCGGAAATCACAGAGTATTCCCGGCAATTCAAAAAAGACCGGCGCTTTATGGATGCAGACTTCCACCCCCCAACTAATGGCTTCAACATCACCATCAATGATGGCGGCTGCCCGGCAAATGTGACGGCTGCCAAGACAGTGGTGCAGTTTAACTTTCGCACGATGCCGGCTGTGGCAACGGCTTTGGTCAAGGATCATATTTGCGCGCGCGCGCAGGCGCACGGCTTTGAGGTGGAGACCGGCGGGTGGGATGCGGTGGACACGCCGCGCAGTGCGCCGGTGATTCGCCTCGGCGAGCAGCTAACCGGCTTGGACGCCGCAACGGTGCCGTACGGGACGGACGCACTGGTGTTTCAGGCGCATGTGCCGCTGTTAATATTGGGGCCGGGTGATATTGCGCAGGCGCATACCATCGGCGAATGGGTGGAGATTGAGCAGTTACAGCGCGCGGTGCCCATCTACGAGAGATTTATCAGCGCAGTCTGCGCGTAGCCCGCAAGCACACAATCATTTATGCGTGGCTGCTGGCCGCGCGCGCAATTGTTGCGTGCGGCCAGCAGCCGTTTGATTTAACTTTCGTGCGCCGTGGCGCGCGTTCGACAATGCGGCGCTAAAGGTTTGGCTGCCTCAAACTGCGGCGGTGCACATGATCTCCACCAGGTACTGCGGCGCAGCCAGGCGCGCCTCAACCGTGGCGCGGGCGGGCGGATTGCGTTTGTCCACCCATGCCTCCCACGCCACATTCATCTCGTTGAACACGGCTATGTTCGAAAGATAGATGGTGGCCGACAACAGTTTTGATTTGTCGCTGCCCACGGCCGCCAGTGTCTCATCAATTTGTTTGAGGATCTGCTCGGTTTGGGCCTGAGTACCGGCGCTGGCGTCGCTGGCTACCATGCCCGCCAGCCACGCGGTGTTGTTGTGCACCACGGCCTGGCTGAGGCGCGGTCCCATCTTGTAGCGTTTAATTTCCATGTTTGTGCTCCTGTGAAAAGAAAAAAATTGTAAACTGCTCGGCCGCGCGGCTTAGCGGGCACCTTGGGTTGAATTATGCGCCTACCAGCACCTGTGCCAGTTGTGCGGGCGTGATATTGCCGCCGCTCAAGATCACCGCAATTTTCCCGGTACGCATAGCGGGTGGCAGTTTGAGGGCTGCTGCCAACGGTGCAGCGCCAGCCGGCTCCGCCAGCGTTTTGGCGGTTTGCAGCAGCAGCACAATTGCCGCGCGCATCTCGGCGTCGCTCACGAGCACAAAGTCATCCAACAGCTCCCACAATATTTGCTGCGGCAGTGCAAAAGCACTGCGCGTGGCCAGCCCTTCGGCAAAGGTGGCGGTGGTGTCCGCCAGCAGCGCGCGCT
>CANNEJ010000056.1 GCA_947503585.1 Anaerolineales bacterium
CTGCATCTGGAGCAGCAGGTGGTGGCCTGTACACGCTGCCCGCGGCTGCGCGCCTATTGCAAGCGTGTGGGGCGCGTGCGCAAGCCGGCATTTGTCAGCGAGGAGTATTGGGCGCGGCCAGTACCGGGGTTTGGCGATGCGCAGGCACACCTGCTGATTGTGGGTCTGGCGCCCGCAGCGCACGGCGCCAACCGCACCGGGCGCATGTTCACCGGTGACGGCAGTGACGGCGCGGGGGCGGCTGACTTTTTGGCACGCGCACTGCATCGCTGCGGCTACGCCAGCCAGCCGCACTCCCGCCAGCGTGGGGACGGGTTTGAGCTGCAAGGCGCCTACTTGACGGCCATTGCGCGCTGCGCTCCGCCGGGAAACAAGCCGCTGCCGCTTGAAGTGCAGCGCTGCGCGCTCTGGCTGCACCGCGAGCTGGAATTGCTTACAAATGTGCGCGTTGTACTGGCGTTGGGTGGCCTGGCGTTTGCGCAAATGCAGCGCGTACTGCCAGAGCGCGGCGTGCAGTTGCCGCGGGCGCGCTTTGGGCATGGTGTGCAGGTGTCCCCGCTAGGTGCGGGACCGCTGCTAATCGGCAGTTATCACCCCAGCCGGCAGAACACGCAGACTGGCCGGCTCACACCGGATATGTTGGCGGATGTGCTGCACGCTGCCCGATTGGCTGCAAAAGCATGAAAGCTTGCGCAGCTGCTGCTAATGCACATTCAATCCAAAGAGTTCTTGCCAGCCTGTGGGACAAGTAGACTTACGAATCTCTGAGAGCCTGTGGCTACTCCAGTTAGCTGCATTCTCGAGGAAGGCTTTGTAGGCTGGAGCCGCGCAAATGGTTTGATTGGAATGCGCCTACGCCCAGCTGGAGAGGTCGTTCAGTTTCTGTAACTCAGTGGCGGTGAGCTGCAGCTCGCAGGCGCCTAGGTTGTCGGCCAGCTGCGCGGCATCGCGTGCTCCAATGATGGGTGCCGTAATTTCTTTGCGCGCCAGCTGCCACGCGAGTGCAACTTGCGATGCTGATTTTCCATGCGCTTTACCCGTAGTCTCAAGTTTTGCCAGCAAATCCCAGTTGCGCTCTGTGAAATATTTCTGCACGCCGCTCGTGCGCGCACTCTCCGGTTGTTTGCCGGTGCGCGTGTACTTGCCGGTAAGAAAGCCGCCCGCGAGCGGGCTATAGGGTATGACTCCCACGCCGTATGTGCTGCACACAGTGGCCAGCTCGCGCTCGTACTCTGCGCGGTTTACCAGCGAGTAATGCGGCTGCAGGCAATCATAACGGGCCAGGCCCAGCTTGTCGCTGGCCCACAATGCGCCCATCAACTGCCATGCTTTGTAATTGGAGCAGCCCAGATAGCGCACCTTGCCGGCGCGCACCAGATCCGTGAGTGCGCTCAGCGTTTCCTCTTCCGGCGTCTCCGCATCGGGCGAATGTGTTTGGTATAGGTCGATGTAGTCTGTTTGCAGGCGCCGCAGCGATGCGTCGCACGCTGCCATTATGTGTTTGCGTGACAGCCCCTGGCCAAAGGGGCCGGCGTGCATCTCGCCGCGCACCTTGGTTGCCAGCACCAGTTGGGAGCGGTCAACGCCGCTGCTGTGCAGCCAGTCGCCAATAATTGTTTCGGAGATGCCGCCGGGGTTGCCTGGTGCCCACTTGGAGTAAATGTCCGCCGTGTCAATAAAGTTTATGCCGGCAGCAACTGCAGCCGTCAGCACCGCCTGCGAATCGGCTGCGTTCACTGTCCAGCCAAACTGCATTGTGCCAAGGCACAGCTCCGACACCTTCAAGCCCGTGCGTCCCAGATTGCGATATTGCATTGTGGCTCCGTGTTGGTTGCTGGTGCGCTGGGTTGCAGGCACACACCCTGTGATTATAAAACGGGCTTCATGCAACCGTTTGCTATACTGCCGATACCCGCCCGCAACGGGCAATTCGCTCTTTCCCAAGGCAACAACCAATTGATGAACCGCGGAACGCTTGCTGCAGCCGGCGCCTATTGTTTTTGGGGCGTGTTGCCTTTGTACTGGCGCCTGCTGGGCAGCGTGCCGGCGCTCGAGATTCTTGCGCATCGTGTAGTGTGGGCCCTGCTGCTGGTTGTGGCGCTGCTGGCGCAGCAGCGCCGCTGGCACTGGCTGCTGCGCGCAGTGCGCAGCCCGCGCATCATGCTCACCTTTTGCGCCACCGCCGCGCTGCTGGCTGCCAATTGGCTGATCTATCTGTGGGCTGTTCAGGCCGGGCAGGTGGTGGAGGCCAGCCTTGGTTACTTTATTAATCCGCTGCTGAATGTGGTGCTGGGGGTGATTGTGCTGCACGAGCGCCTGCGGCGCGGCCAGCTGCTGGCGGTGCTGCTTGCGGCAGGCGGAGTGCTGGCGTTTGCGTGGGCGCACGGTGCACCGCCATGGATTGCGCTTTCACTTGCGCTGACCTTTGGCGCGTACGGCTTGCTGCGCAAGCTGGCGGCGCTGGGCTCGCTGGAGGGCCTGGCGCTGGAAATGCTGCTGGCAGCCGGGCCGGCCCTGGCGTATCTGCTGTGGCTGCAAGGTAGTGGCACGGCTGCGTTCGGCAGCGCAACGCTGGCGCAGGACCTGTTGTTGGCGGGCTGCGGGCTGGTGACGGCAGTGCCGCTGCTTTTATTTGCCAGCGGGGCCCGGCGGGTATCGCTGGTGACGCTTGGCCTGCTGCAGTATACGGCGCCCACGCTGCAGTTTCTGCTGGGCGTATTTGTGTTTGGCGAGACGCAGAGTCCGCAGCGCCTGGCGGCGTTTGGTTTGATTTGGCTGGCGTTGCTGCTCTACTCAGCCGAGGCAATCGGGCAGCAGCGCGCGCGGGTTAATGCGCCTGCGCTATGATTCTGCCCGCGCGCAAAAGTTAAATCCATGACAATCAATTCTGAATTTAACATCGCCGGTTTGTATGCCTATGACCGGCGCAGCACGCTGCGCTGGGTGTTCTCGCATGTGTGGCGCTACAAGGGGCTGACAGGGCTGGGAATGGTGCTCACGGTTGGCAGCATCGCCGGTTACTCATTGAGTCCGGTGCTGATTGGCCTTGCGGCGCAGGAGCTGCAGCAGCCGGGTGGCGGCCGGCTGCTGTGGTACGCGCTTGCCACTCTGGCCGTGCTGATGGGCGATGGCGTGTGCAATTTGTTTGCATACTATTGTTTTGAGAATGTGGCCAAGCGCTTTCAGGCTGACGCGCGGCATGAGCTGTATGCCGCGCTGCTGGGCAAGAGCCAGACTTTTCACAGCCGGCAGCGCACTGGCGACATCATGGCGCGCGCCACGGATGACACCGGATTGCTCAGCGAAATGCTCGTGCCGGGCGCCAGCCTGATCTATGAGACTGTGCTCTCGATCCTAATTCCATTTCTGTTCATTGGGCTGACCAACTGGCGCCTGCTGCTGGTGCCGCTGCTCTTTCTGGTGGCGTATGTGTTTGCGGTGCGCGGCTACACGCGCCAGCTGCTGCCAGTGGCTGCGCGCCAACGCGAGCAATTTGGGCACATGAACGCCGCGTTGGAGGAGACTGTGAGCGGCATAGAGCTGGTGAAGGCCAGTTCGCGCGAGGACTTCGAGCGCAACAAGTTCCGCGGGAATGCGCGCGCCATACGCGACTCCTTTGTGGAACAGGGCGCGATTGAGGCGCGCTATCTGCCGCTGCTTTTATTTGGCGCGACAATCGCCCTCACATTCCTGCACAGCCTGTGGCTGTACCAGAACGGGCAGGCTACGCTGGCGGAAATCATCGGCGTGATGGGGCTGGTGAATGTGCTGCGTTTCCCCACCTACATTTCCATCTTCACGTTCTCGCTGGTGCAGGCCGGCCTGGCCAGCAGTGCGCGCATCCTCAAGATCATTGATGAAGAAACCGAGCTGGATGAGAACAGCGGCGGGCACACGGCGCCGGTGCGCGGCGAGCTGGTATTCGAGAATGTTTCGTTTGGGTTTGCGGACCGGCCGCTGCTGCATGGAGTGTCTTTGCGCGCCGCCGCCGGCCAGACGATTGCGATTGTGGGGCAGACGGGCTCCGGCAAAAGCAGCCTGGCACAGCTTGTGAACCGCACCTATGACGCCAGCGCGGGGCGGGTGCTGGTGGACGGCGTAGACGTGCGCGACTGGAGTCTGGCTGCGCTGCGCTCGCAGATTGGAAAAATTGAGCAGGACATTTTTTTGTTCTCGCGCACCATTGCCGAAAACATTGCGTTTGGCAAACCGCAGGCAGCGCGCGCAGAAATTGAGGAGGCGGCACGCGCCGCGCAAGCCCATGACTTCATCTGCGGGCAAAAGGATGGCTACGATACGGTGGTGGGCGAGCGCGGCGTCACACTCTCCGGCGGGCAGCGCCAGCGGATTGCATTGGCGCGCGCGTTCCTCAGCAATCCGCGCATCCTTATCTTGGATGACGCCACTTCGGCGATAGACAGCGCCACGGAGGACGATATTCAGCGCGCCTTGCGGCGGGTGCAGCACGGCCGCACCACAATCTTGATCACGCACCGGCTGGCGCAAATCCGCTGGGCTGACACGATTGTGGTGCTGGACAAAGGGCGCGTGGTGGCCGCGGGCGCGCATGCGGAACTGCTGCGCAGTTCCGTGCACTACCGGCGCATTTTTTCTCGTTTTGATGCGGCGTTGCCGCCCGCGGAGCCGGCGCTGGCTGCCGCTTAGGCGCATGGGTTTTATGCTGGACGGCCTCGACGCTGAGGCCTACGACCGCACTTACGCTGACCGCGAAGTGGTGGCGCGCGTGCTCACATATTTCCGGCGCCAGCGATTGCGGGTGCTGCTGGGCGTTGTCAGCATTGTGGCTTCTGCTGCGGCAGACACGGGCCTGCCAATCTACATTTCGTACGCGTTGGATGAACTGGCCGCCGGCCGGGCGCAGTTGGCGACGGCGCTGGCGGTGGTGGGCGGGCTGGGTGTGCTGGGCTGGGGCTTGAACTATGCGCGCCGCATGCTAACAGCGAGCGCGGTGGGCGATGTGGTGCTGCAGATGCGCAGCGACGCCTTCGACGCGGTGCTTGAGCGCGACATGTCGTTCTATGATCAGTTTCAGTCCGGCAAGATTGTGAGCCGCGTTACGAGTGACACCCAGGCTTTCTCGCAGGTGGTGGTGCTGGCAATTGATCTGCTCAGCCAGCTGCTGCTGGTGTGTGTGCTTGTGGGTTATTTGTACACGGTCAGTGCGCAGCTGGCATGGATGCTGGTTGCGCTTGCGCCGTTTGTAATTGCGCTGGCGCTGGGGTTTCGCTATCTGGCACGCGCCACCATCACGCAATCCCGGCGCGTTGGTGCACAGGTCAGTGCGCTCATTCAGGAAACTGTCAGTGGCATTGGCGTGGCCAAAACTTTTCGGCAGGAAGGCGCGGTATACGACACCTTTTTGCAGGTCAATGAGCAGTCGTTCCGCATTAACCGCCGGGCGGGCTATGTGTTTAGCGGCATCTGGCCGCTGCTAAACATGCTGGCCGGCATTGGCACTGCGGCGCTGGTGTACTTTGGCGGGATGCGTGTGGTGGGCGGCCAGCTGAGCGCGGGCAGCTGGTACCTGTTTATTCAAGGGCTGGCGCTGTTTTGGTTTCCGCTCACCAGCATCGCCTCGTTTTGGAGCCAGTTTCAGCTGGGGCTGGCTGCGGCGGAGCGCGTGTTTGCATTGTTGGATGCGGAGCCGCGGTTTGTGCAGCTGGGCGCGCAGCGCCTGGCGCAGCTTGCCGGCAAAATTGAATTTGATGCGGTGGATTTTGCATATGCGCCCGGCCAGCCCGTACTGCAAAATTTTTCGCTGGGCATTACTGCCGGCGAGACGGTTGCTCTGGTCGGCCACACCGGTTCCGGCAAGTCCTCAATCGCCAAGCTAATTGCGCGCTTCTACGAATTTCAAGGCGGCAGTGTGCGCATTGACGGTCATGACATCCGGCAGCTGCACCTTGGCGCGTATCGCGCCCAGCTGGGTATCGTGACGCAATCCCCGTTTTTGTTTGAGGGCACGGTGCGCGACAACATTCGCTATGGCCGGCCGGAGGCCAGTGCCGAACAGGTGGCGGCCGCTGCGCACCAGGTGGGTGCCGGCGACTGGCTGGTGAGCTTGCCGCAAGGGCTGGACACGCTGGTTGGCGAACGCGGCAGCGCGCTCTCCATGGGGCAGCGCCAACTGGTGGCGCTGGCACGCGTGCTACTGCAGGACCCCTCCATTTTTATTCTGGACGAGGCCACAGCCAGCGTTGATCCGCTTACAGAAGCGCTCATTCAAGAGGGGCTTGATGCGCTGGTGCACGGGCGCACCTCACTTGTGATTGCGCACCGGCTGTCCACCATCCGCCATGCCGACCGCATTGTTGTGCTGCGCGCCGGCGAGATTATTGAAACCGGAACGCACGCGCAACTGCTTGAGCGCAACGCGCACTACGCCGAGCTCTACAACACGTACTTTCGCCACCAGAGTCTGGCGTACATTGATGCGCCGGTGAACTGACAGGAGACGCGTGATGACTGCGCTGCCGGCAATGCGCCCGCGCCCGTGGCTGGCGCTGGGCGGGCTGCTTGCACTGCTGCTGCCCGCGTGCTGGCCATATCTGGCAGGGGAACTGCCGCGCACCAATGACACCGAGGCGCTGGTGTACCGCGCGTTTGCGCTGCTGCAGTCACTGCGTGCCGGTGACTGGCTGGCGCGCTGGGCACCGCAGCTTGTGCATGGCTATGGCTACCCGGTCTTTCATTATTTTCCAAACCTGACCTTCTATCTGCTGGCAGGTGTGCATCTCGTTAGTGGCAGCAGCTTGTTGGCTGCCTACCGGTGGGTGATGTGCGCCGCGATTGCGGCCGCTGCACTGGGTGCGTGGCAGCTTGGACGCACGCTTTGGGGCCGTGATACTGCCGGCTTGCTCGCGGCCGCGGCGTACATTTATTCGCCGTACATTTTGTACACCGCGCATGTGCGCGGCGGCCTGCCGGAGCTGCTGGCGCTGGCTGCGCTGCCATGGGCGCTGGAACGCTGGATTGCGGCCGCCGGCGGCAGCCGCCGGGCAATGCTCGCAGGCGGTGCACTGTATGCCGCAATGATCCTTTCGCACGGCGGCGCTGCGCTGCAGGCTTCGGTTCCGCTGGCGCTGGGCGCGGTGTGGCTGGGGCGCAGCGCCGGGCTTTGGCGCGCCGTGCGCAGCGTTGCGCAGTGTGCGCTGCTGGGCCTGGCGCTTGCCGCATTCCACTGGCTGCCCGCAATATTGGAGATTGAATACGCACAGGTGCAGCAGGGCTACGGCGCCACCAACATTCGCTATGACCTGAACTTTATTGGCGGCGCGGATTTGTTCACCTATCCGCGCCTGCCGTTAAATGGCGATTTACTGAACCCGCCGGTGCTGCGCCCGCTGGGTGTGATCGCGCTGGGCGCCGCGCTGGTTACGCTGCTTTTGCGCCGCAGGGATGCGGCAGCGTGGGGCTTGGCGGCACTAGCCGGCTTGTGTGTTTATCTTGCGCTGGCGCAGTCGCGCTGGGTTTGGGATGCGCTGCCGCTGCTGCAGCGCACGCTGTGGCCGTGGCGTTTGCTGGGACCGGCTGCGCTGCTGCTGGCGCTGCTGGCAGCGGGAGTTGAGGCCAGTTCGGCGGGCATTAGCCGCTGGCTGGCGCCCGTGCTGCTGCTGGCAATTGCGGCCAGCGCGCTGCCATTTATGTTTCCGCCACGCGCTTTGCTGACTGCGCCCGTTAGCAGTGCGCAGCTGGCCAACTCCGAGCTGCCGCCGCTGCTGATTGGTACCACCACCACCGCCGAATATCTGCCGCGTTGGGTGACGGCGCTGCCGGACAGCAGCGCGCAGCGCGTTGCGCTGCAAAACAGCGCCGACCCGGATCGTCTTGTGCGCGCTGCCCTGCCACCGGACGCATCTGTTGTGCACGCCCGCAACGGTTGGCTGCGCGACGAGTACGAGTTGCAGGCTGTGGCGCCGTTTGAGCTGGTGTTTCGGCAGTTCTACTTTCCCGGCTGGCACGCGGAGTTGGATGGCCGGCGGCTGCCAGTACGCGTGACTGCGCCGCACGGGTTGGTGGCGGTGAATGTTCCTGCTGGCAATCACCGCTTGGTGCTGCAGTTTGGCAGCACAACTGTGCGCAGCGTTGCGGAGGCGCTGAGTGCGGCGGCTTGGCTGTTGTGGGTGTTTCAAGTGGCAGCCAATTTGCTGGTCGGGGCTGCGCGCACACACGTGGCAGCTGCGGCGCCGCCTGCCGCCGGGCTGCGCCGCAGTGCTGCCGCGGCTGCTTTGTTCGCGGTGTTTTAT
>CANNEJ010000057.1 GCA_947503585.1 Anaerolineales bacterium
AGGTAGTACTCACCCTTGGGCGATGCGGGCAGGCGCGCCAGCTCTTTCCACAACCAGTCCGCGCGGGCGCAATATACGCCGGCGTTCAGCTCGCGCATGGCCAGCTGCCGCCGCGTGGCGTGCGCTTCCTCCACCACAGCGCGCACCCGGCGCTTGGGGTCGCGCAGCACGCGTCCAAAGCCGCGCGCATCATCAGCAGTGGCGGTGAGAATTGTGAGCGGCCCGCGGTTGGCTTGCTGCGCTGCCACCACCGCGTGCAATGTCTCCGGGCGCAGCAGCGGCATGTCTGCATACCAGACCAGCACAAGCTCCGCACTGGCGCGCAGCAGCGCAGCTGCTTGCAGCGCGGCGTGGCCGGTGCCGAGCTGCTCGGCCTGCACCACAAAATGCGCAGCGCTGCCCACCGCCGCCTGCACTGCATCCATGCCATGCCCAACCACGAAGGTGGGCACAGCAACCCCAATCGCCTGCGCCAATTCTGCAGCGTACTGCACCAGCGGCCGGCCGCCCAGCTGCTGCAAAACCTTGGGCAACGCTGACTTCATGCGCGTGCCCTGCCCGGCGGCAAGAATTACGGCTGCGATCTTCATGCTTTGCAAGCCAAATTATAGATTGGGGTATTGGGACAAATGAAGAAGGGCGGTAGCAACGGACCATCTGCCGGCTGCTTCCCGCCCTTGATCATGTTTACTGGGCCACCTGGACTCGAACCAGGATCGACGGATCCAAAGTCCGCTGTGCTGCCAATTGCACCATGGCCCACAGTGCTGCGCATTGTAGCATGCGCATCAATCAGCCGGCCAGAAGTTAATGGGCGTGTTTGCCATCACCAGATCGGGCAGCGCCGCGGCGCGCAGGGCCGCAAAACGCGGGCGCATTTCTGCCAGCGAGTCGCCGCCCAACTTTTCCAAAAGGGCTTCGGCCACCACCAGCGCCACCATCGCTTCGCCAATCACAGCCGCGCGCGGCACCGCGCAAAAGTCCGAGCGCTCATACGTTGTCGGTCCGCTTGCGCCCGTCGCCAGATCCACGGTCATAAGCGGGTTCAGCGTGGTGCTGATGGGCTTCATTGCGGCCCGCACCAGCAGGGCCTCGCCGGTGGTGATGCCGCCCTCGGTGCCGCCCGCGCGGTTGGTGCGCCGCACAATGCGCTCGCCATCACGAAACAACTCATCGTGCACTTGCGTGCCGGGCAGGCGCGCATTGTCAAATGCGGGCCCAACCTCCACGCCCTTGATGGCATGAATGCTGAGCATGGCTTGCGCCAGCCGGCCGTCCAGCTTGCGATCCCATTGCACGTGCGAGCCCAGGCCGGGCGGCACGCCCATGGCTGCCACTTCAAAAATGCCGCCCAGCGTGTCCTTGGCCAGCATTATGTCGCGGATATGCACGCGCATGCGTTCGGCTGCCGCCGCATCGGGGCAGCGCACGTCGGAGGTCTCTGCCAGCCGGCAGCGTTCTGCCACGGGCATGTGCGCAACTGATGCCGCCACCGCACCGATCTCCAGTACGTAGCTGCCAATCTCAATGCCAAATTGCTTTAAGAATTTGCGGCAGACGGCCGCAGCAGCCACACGCGCTGCCGTCTCGCGCGCCGAGGCCCGCTCCAGGCTATAGCGCATGTCGTCATAGCCGTACTTGATGGCGGCGGCCAGGTCGGCGTGGCCGGGGCGCGGCGTGGTCAACGCCGGGATGGCAACGCCCTTCCACTTGGCGTGGTCCACATTTTCAACCGTGAGCGCAATCGGCGCACCGGTCGTGCTGCCGTTCATCACGCCGGCCAGGATTTGCACAACATCGTGCTCAATCTTCATGCGCGCACCGGTGCCATAGCCCAGCTGGCGGCGCGCAAGGTCCGGGTTGATGTCTGCGGCCGAGAGCGGCAAGCCCGCGGGCAGGCCTTCAATGATGACCTGCACGCTCGGCCCATGCGACTCTCCGGCAGTGATAAATCTAAGCATAAAGTTTGGCTTCCGCTGCGGCCCGCATGATGTCCACCGGCGCTGCACTTCCGGTCCAGCGCTGGAACGCAAGTGCGCCCTGCTGCACCAACATGCCCAATCCGGTGGCACCGCGCAGGCCATGTGACAGCGCCTGCCGCAGCAAGAGCGTCTGTGCTGGATTATATACAAGGTCGTAAACAAAGGGCTTGCTGCTGAACGGCACAACCTGAAACCAGGGTGTGGTGTGGATATCCGGTGTCATGCCCAGCGGGGTACAGTTCACCACAAGCACGCAGCCGTGGGATGCATCGCCCACATCGGTTGGCGTCCATGCAAAATTAATCAGCCGCCCGCCGGTGACGGCATGCAGTTCGCGCGCAAGCTGCGCGCCCTGCGGAATGTTGCGGCCCAGCAAACGCACCTCGGCCGCGCCGCGCTGCAGCAGCGCATATGCCACCGCGCGCGCCGAGCCGCCCGTGCCAAACACAAGCACGGGCTCGCCCCGCACGTCAACCGCGTGGGTGTCCAGATCCGCAATGAAGCCGGCTGCATCCGTGTTGTCACCCACCAGGCGCCCGCCGCGGTTGATGATTGTGTTGGCCGCGCCCAGCAGCGCTGCGGTGTCCGTCACTTCATCGAGCAGCGCCAGTACGGCGCGCTTGTGCGGAATGGTGACATTGCCGCCCGCCCACTCGCCGCTGCGAAAGCGCGCAATTGCCGCGGGCAGTTCGGCGGGTGGCACATCCACCGCCATAACACGATGCGGCAAACCCAGCGCCGCAAACGCAGCGCCCTGCATCGCCGGCGAAACACTGTGATGCACCGGATGCCCAAGGATGACAATCGTTGGCACTGCACCGGTTTGCGCTTGTGGAGAGGCTGGCATGGCCCGGAATTTATCAGGCGGGATCCACTTCAACCGCCGCGCCCAATTGCTGCAGTGCAGCGCCAAACCCGGGAAACGATTCGTCGACTGCGTCCGCGCCTTCAACCGTGGTTGTGCCGGGCGCCAGCAAACCGGCAATCGCCAGCGACATTGCAAGCCGGTGATCCCCGTGGCTGGCGACCGCAGCCGGCTGAATGGCTTGCGGGCCGCGCAGCTCAAACCCGTCCGCGTGCTCGGTCAGCACCACACCCAGCTTGCGCAGTTCACCCGCCAGCGCGGTAATGCGGTCGGATTCTTTCAGGCGCAGCTCGGCTGCATCCCGCACCAATGTGCGCCCGGTTGCCTGTGTGGCCAGCACTGCAAAAATCGGAAACTCATCAATCATGCGCACAACGCGCGCACCGCCAATCTCAATCGCACGCAGGGCACTGTGGCGTGCCTCCAAGTCCGCCACCGGCTCGCCGCCCTCCTCGCGCTGGTTTGTGATGCGAATGTCTGCGCCCATTTCCTGCAATGATTCAAGGAAGCCGGTGCGGGTGGGATTGACTCCGACGCCCTGCATTTGAATGCTGGAGCCGGGCACAAGCACTGCCACCGCCAGCATGAAGGCAGCTGCCGACATGTCGGCTGGCAGCGTGAGCTGCGCAGCAGGCAGCGCCGCAGACAGCGGGTACAGCGTGACAACATTTTCATGCGAGCGCACATCCACGCCCAGTGCGCGCAGCATGCGCTCGGAGTGATCCCGCGAGGGGCCGGGCTCATGCAGTGTGGTGGGACCGCTGGCGTGCAATGCAGCCAGCAGCAGCGCGCCTTTTACCTGCGCGGACGCAACTGGTATGGCGTATTCGATGCCGTGCAGCGCACCACCGCTAACTGTGAGCGGCGCAAAGTTGTTGTCGATTTGCGCGCCCATCAGGCGCAGCGGATCAGCGAGGCGCTGCATGGGGCGGCGCTGCAAGCCGGGCGTGCCACTCAGTGTGGCGCGCAGCGGCTGGCTGGCAATGGCGCCCAGCATTAACCGCAGCGTGGTTCCGGAGTTGCCGCAATGCAGTGCGTCCGGTACCGGCCGCCACGCCCCACCCTGCACATGCAGTTCGGCGCCGGCTTGCTCGATTGCAACGCCAAGGCGCTGCAGGCAGCCAATCATGGCTTCGGTAACTCCGGCACGCAATACATTGCGCAGTGTGCTGCGCGCGGGGCTGAGGGCAGCGTGCAGCAGTGCCCGGTGCGACATGGATTTGTCGCCGGCCAGGGCAACCGGGCCGCACAAATTGGCAGCAAGTCCGTGAATTTTCATTTAAGTTCTGCGCCCGGAAAATCTCTTGATAATGATTTCCAGTTTCAGCGCTTGACGGGGAAGCGCCGCCTGCGCTCGCTGCGCATGCCGTGCAGAAACTGCGCGAGGGCAGCCTCATCACCTTCGAGCAGCCCGGCAAGCCGGTCAATCTGTTCACGCTGGGCCAACAGCGCGGCCCGCACAGGCGCCCGGTTGGTGCGCAGAATATCCAGCATCATTGTTACCGAGCTGGCAGCAAGGCGCGACGTATCGCGGAAGCCAGAGGCCGCAAGCTTCCAAAGCGCATCATCGTCCACGGCTGCCGCGCTGGCGGCGGACATCAATGCGCATGCAATCAAATACGGCACGTGGCTCGTGGCTGCAGCCAGCCGGTCATGCCGCGCAGCATCCAGCAGCAGCGCGTGCGCGCCAACCGCTGCCACCACGGCATGCGCCAGCTGCAATGCAGCCGGGCTGGTGCGCGCCAGCGGCGCCAGCACAAATGTTGCCCCGTGATAGAGCGCCGCATCCGCGTGCTGCAAGCCAGCCACTTCTTTGCCGCACATGGGATGCCCGCCCACCGGATCGCACGCTGCGGGCAGTGTTTCCATCGCAGCCACAATTTCCGTCTTTGTTGATCCCAGGTCCAGAACAACCAGCCCAGCGCGGCGTGCGGTGGTGTTTACCTTCAGTACTTGCAGTTGCTGCAGGATCACACCCACCGGCGTGGCCAGTATTAGCAAGTGCGCATCTGCTATGCCAGCGTGCAGGTCACTCTCCGCAGCTTGCACCACCTGCCCCGCCAGCGCTGCGGCGCAGGCGGAGGCATCCACATCGACACCTGTTACGTGCGCACACTTTCCGCGCAGAGCGAGCGCCAGCGAACCACCCATCAAGCCCATGCCCGCAATGGTGATGCGCGCGTCGGACAATGCCAGCGTTGAATTCACAGTGCGCCTGCGCAGATTAACACGCTGCGATTAACTGCGCTCGACAGCCTGCGCAATGATGCGCACCTGGCGCACCAGCTCGGAATATTGTTCCGGCCGCAGACTCTGGCCGCCGTCCGACAGCGCTTCTTCCGGATTGCAGTGCGCCTCCACCAGCAGCCCGTCCGCACCCGCAGCAATGCCCGCGCGCGCCACAGGCAGCACGTGCCGCGCCGTGCCAACCCCGTGGCTGGGGTCGAGCATTACCGGCAAATGCGTCAGGTGCTTGAGTACCGGGATGGCATTGATATCAGTTGTATTGCGTGTGTACTTTTCAAAAGTGCGGATGCCGCGCTCACACAACACCACTTGCCGGTTGCCGGCGGCCAGGATGTACTCCGCACTCATCAGCAGTTCCTCCATGGTGGCCATCAGCCCGCGCTTGAGCAGCACCGGCAGCGCAGTGCGGCCAACGCCCTTAAGCAGCTCATAGTTTTGCATGTTGCGCGCGCCAATTTGCAGCATGTCCACGTAGTCGCAAACCATGGGCAGATGCTCGGGGGTCATGATTTCCGTGATCACCGGCAGGCCCGTCTGCTCGCGCGCCTCCGCCAAAATCTTCAGTGCTTCCTCGCCCAGCCCCTGAAAGCTGTACGGCGAGCTGCGCGGCTTGAAGGCCCCGCCCCGCAACACTTGCGCGCCAGCTGCCTTCACGGCATGCGCGATTTCCAGCAGCTGCGTACGGCTTTCCACTGCGCATGGCCCGGCCATCAGCACCACCTGCGAGCCGCCAACGACCACGCCCTTTATGTCCACCAAAGTATCCGCAGCAGAGAACTCGCGAGACGCCAGCTTAAACGGCTTGAGCACCGCCATTGCCTTCTCAACGCCGGGCAGCACTTCATATAGTTGCCGATCGAGCGGCCGATCATCGCCAATCAGGCCGATGATAGTGCGCTCCGCGCCGGCGCTCAGATGCGCAGTGAAGCCGTCACGCGCAACGCGCGCCACCACATTGTCAATTTCTTCGCGGGACGCACCCGCGCGCATTACGATGATCATTGCAACTCCAGTTTCCGCCTGCTAGCTGCGGCCAATAATGCCCGCTACAGCGCGGCATTCCTTCACCAAAGCCGCAAAGACCTCGGGCTTCAAGCTCTGCGCGCCATCCGACAACGCCAGATCAGGATGATTGTGCACTTCAACCAGCAAGCCATCAGCGCCGGCAGCCACAGCCGCGCGCGCCACAGCGGGCACATACTCCCACTGCCCCACGCCGTGGCTGGGGTCAAGCATCACCGGCAGGTGCGTCAAATGCTTCAGCACTGGAATGGCGTTGATGTCGGTGGTGTTGCGGGTGTATTTCTCAAAAGTGCGAATGCCGCGCTCGCACAAGATCACGTGCGGATTTCCCGATGAAAGAATGTACTCGGCGCTCATCAGCAGCTCTTCAATGGTGGACATCAGGCCGCGCTTGAGCAGCACCGGCAGCTTGACGGCGCCGACGGCGCGCAGCAGCTCATAGTTCTGCATGTTGCGTGCGCCGATCTGCAGCACGTCCGCATACTTTTGCACAAGCACCAGCTGCTCGGCAGACATGACCTCAGTCACTACGGGCAGGCCGGTAGCTTCACCAGCCTCGGCCAGAATTATCAGGCCCTCCTCACCCATGCCCTGAAAGCTGTACGGCGAGCTGCGCGGCTTGAAGGCGCCGCCGCGCAATGCATGCGCGCCGGCCTCTTTCACGGCGTGGGCAATTTCCAGCATTTGGGTGCGGCTCTCCACGGAGCACGGACCGGCAGCAATCGCGATGGTTGGGCCACCCACGCGCAGGTTCTTCAGGTGCACGGTGCTGTCTGCCGGCTGCGCCTCGCGCGAAGCGAGCTTGAACGGCTTGAGGATTGGCGTCGCCGTCTCCACACCGTCAAGTACCGCGTAGGCGCGCTTGTCTATGAGGCGGTCATCACCCAGTGCACAAACGATGTTGCGCTCGGTGCCCCGCACAACTTGCGTCTTCAATCCATCCTGCTCCACCCGCGCCACAACCGCTGCTATCTGTGCGGGTGTGGCACCCGCTTGCATTACGATCACCATTTCACGTCACTCCTTGGATGACTGCTCATCAATAATCAGCTGCCGGCAGATCCGCCGGCAATTAAACTGCGCAACGCTCACTTGCTCTTTGGCGCCCGGTCCGGCCGCAGCTTCACCGCACCCTTCAAATAAACATGTTCGATCTCGCCCAGCGCCCGCTCAGTGTTCCAGTGCAGCAACACGCGCACACAGCGCTCAAGGCCGTGCGGCACCTGCATCTCGTGCGTGCAGAGCACGGCGGTCTCCAGCCAGCCCAGCTCGCGCACTGCCAGTGCCGGAAACTCGGCCGTCAGATCCGGCGACGCGCTCAGAAAAACGGACGCCACATCCTCCACCACGATTCCATTGGCAGCAATCAGCGCCTGCATTAGCTCGCGCGTACCGCCGAGAATATCCTCCGGCGTGTTTTGCTCCACTGTGATTGCACCCCGCACCCCGCGACAGATCTTTGCCATATTGCCACCTCATAACAAAACAAAAAGCGCGGAGGGTTGCTCCGCGCTTGTGAACTCATCCGGAAAGGCTCGAGTCTACTTAAGGCGAAGCCACGGTGGCCGCCAGCGCGGCACCGAAGTAGTAATAGCTTCCAAAATACTTTGCGGTCATCGAGCGAAATAATAACCCATCCGAGTTAAAAGCGCAAGACCTGCGCCGTGCGCATATTGCGGTCAATTTCCGGCCGCTGGGCTTCCAGCTCCGCCATCACTCCGGCGTGTTCCACCAACATTACAAGGCAATCCGCGCCGGCACAGGCCTTTGCCAGCGTTTCCGGGTAGGCCATGCCCTTCACCAGCGGGTCGTAGTGCGCCACTTCGTAGCCATCGGCGCGCAGCAGTTCCACCACATGCACAGCCGGGCTCTCGCGCGTGTCCTCGGTATTTGGCTTGTACGAGGCCCCAATCGCCACAATGCGCGGGTCCAAAACGCCGCGCACGGACTGGCGCAC
>CANNEJ010000058.1 GCA_947503585.1 Anaerolineales bacterium
GGCTTAAACAGGCTTGAACCGCTGCCCCCATCGTCAAGTTCGCCCCCAAACTGCCGATTACTACCTTGGCGCATATTAGGTCAGCACCCCGGATGGGTGCGGCTGCGTTGCATTAACTATTTATTGTTGCATATCGGTAAGTCGAACGGAGTATTTATTTTGGAGCACACAGCCTCTATCGCAGCGCCAGACGGCGCGGCACCTGCCGCAGCCAAGAGCGCGACCTTTGGGAACGCAACCAAGGACCGCACGCTGGTGGCGTTGACAAGCAACGAGGTAAAGCTGATCAAGCGCTTGCGCGGGTTAGACCAGGCGCAGTATCTGATGGTTGTCTCTGTGGATCGCAGTGGGCCGGTGGCGGTGGCGCTGCTGGGCAGTGCGCAGCTTGAGAAGCTGGGCTAAGGGCACTGATGGCATACGTGGCAATCAGTGACTCCTTGCTCTTGCGCACGCCGGGAGCAAGTGCGGTGATAGGACGGCACGCCGATGGCGGCATGCAAGCTGAGTATGGCAGTAGTGGCCCGCCGGGAGAACTCCCGACGCCAGCCCCGAGTGGCGGCCGCAACGGATCGTTGCGGCAATCAGCTCCCGGCATCGGCCACGCATTACAAGCAAGCGGACATTCCGGCAACGCAAGGGACGCAGCCGGAATGTATGAAGTTTTTAAGCCCCGGCTTAGCACTCCAACCAGTGCTTGCCGGAACCAGATTAATCGTTGAGAACACACGGAGGAGTGGTTACTATGAGTAAATCGACATCGATACTCCCACGTGCACTAGCAGACGGAATGCAGTTTGCATTCCTGGGCGTACTTGCGCTGGCAGTTTTGCTTGCGCCGGTTACGGCCATCCCATTTGCGTTGCACGCCCCTACGACCGCGGCTCTGGCCGCACCGGCTGGAGTCCTGACGGACTATGCCGCCCGCCTGACCGGCGCCGCCAAGGCAGCGCCTGCTGAAGCGCAGACACTGCGCGATGCCACTGCGGCGCCACAGCGCGGCGACGACTACCAGTGGCACCCGGCAGTGCTGACAAATGTACCGGCAACCGGCACCGTCTACGTGTCGCAATCTGCCGGCTTCACGCAGCTGGCGGAAGGCAACGGGCCCGACACCTATTCGATTGTGCTTTCTAAGGCACCCACCAGCCTCGTCTCCATTTCCGTTAGAGAATTGTCCAGCCAAATTGAGGTAAGCACAGACACCACCACCTATTCAACATCACTTGACCTGTTGTTTACATCGTCCAATTGGTTCGTGGCGCAAACCATTAACCTGCGGGCGGTGAACGACGCGGTATACGAGGGCAAACACTACGCAACCGTCACGCACACTGTGTATTCACTGGATACCCAGTACCAGGGCATAGAAGCTGCCAGTGTTACGGCCGGCATAGATGACAACGACAACGGGCTTGAAATTAGCCAAAGCGGCCGCTCCACGGATATCAGCGAGAGCAATCTTGCTGGCGACACGTTCACCGTCCGGCTTTCAACCCAGCCCACCGGCCCGGTGACTGTGACAGCATTTGCAAACAGCCAGGCTTACGTGCGCACCAGCGCGGCAGCCGTTCTGGCGCCTGTGAGCACCACGTCGCTCGCATTCACCTCTGCCAACTGGAACACACCGCAGACGGTGTATGTGTCCGCCAGCGACGACTCCACCAATGAGGGCACCCACACTGCATCGATTACTTTCGCGTCGGACAGTGCTGACAGGTTCTATGACACGGACGGCTTGTTTAGCGGAGTGGCGATCAGTAGCTTTTCCGCTTCCACCGTAGTCACAAATATTGTGGACAATGCCTACAGCGTGGCAACCAGCACGACGGCCCGCTCAATCACAGCCAATATCACAGACAACGACGGTAAGGTGGTGCTTGAACAAAGCGCCGGCCGAACCTTCGTAAAAGAAGGCGCGCCGTCCGGGGACACCTACACCCTGCAGCTGGCCAGCCAGCCCACAGACGCCGTGAGCATCACGCTGGCGGTCAGCCCATACACGGCTCCAACAGCGCAAGCACAGGTGCTAGTGAGCCCGACAAGCCTCACCTTCACCCCGAATAACTGGAATGTGCCGCAGGTGGTAACTGTGCGGGCGGTGGACGATTTGACCCTAGAAGGTGCGCACACCGTAACAATCACCCACATGATTCGGAGTACCTCCGGCACCAACAGTTCGGTTACAGCGGACGCAAACTTCCATCTCACCGCGATCGAATCGTTCACGGTGACTATCCTGGACAATGATACGGCCAACCGTGGCGGTGCAGATTTCGACGGCGATGGCAGGGCGGATATCGCGATCTACCGGCCCAATACAGCCCAATGGATCTACCGCCAATCCAGCAACATCGTTGTTGAATCGACCACCTGGGGCCTTGCCGGCGGGACGGATATCCCGGTCAATGGCGACTTTGATGGCGACGGCTTCTCAGATCCGGGCGTTTACAGGCCCAGCACGGCGCAGTGGTTTGTGAAAGGCTCGCTGAACAACGACTTCAGTGTCATCACCTGGGGTCTGGCGGGCGGCGCAGATGTGCCGGTGCCGGCAGACTACGACGGCGACGGCGCCACAGACCGGGCGATTTTCCGCCCCTCCACGGCGCAATGGATCATCCGTAAGTCATCCACTGGCACGGCACAGGTGGAAACCTGGGGCGTGCAGTTGACAGCCGGCGAGGTGCCGGTGCCCGGCGACTATGACGGTGACACGATGGCGGACGTTGCAATCTATCGCCGCTCCACAGCGCAGTGGATTGTGAAGCGCTCCAGTGACGGGGCAACCGCGGTGAACACCTGGGGCGAAGCCGGCGGCGCGGACATCCCGGTAGTGGCAGATATGGACGGCGACAAGCGGGCGGACCGCGTGGTGTACCGGCCATCAACCTCACAATGGTTCTCTTCTCTGTCGAACGGCGGCACTTCCGTGCTGACGTGGGGTGCGGCTGGCACTACGGATGTGCCAGTGGTGGCGGATTTTGACCGCGACGGCAAGAGCGACCCGGCGGTCTTCCGGATCTCCACCGGTCAATGGTTTGTGAAGCTGTCTGGCTTTGCAGATGGCGACTATCGTCAGGCGTTGGTGATCACCTGGGCGGCGGCCGGAAGTATCGACTACCCGCTGCCAGCGCCAGACTCAGATGGCAATGTGGTGCCCAATTAGCGCAACAGTTGAGAGCGCCGGAACCTTGCGGGGTTCCGGCGCACCCAGCAAGTCAATCGTGAATGGTAATTCGAACCAAGACAGGAGCGTCCTTTCAGGGAAAGGAGACTAAGATCATGATCAATAATTCAAAAACTCAATTATCGGCCGCCAGCCGGCGGATCGCGCGCTGGGGCTTGCGCCTCCTGGCGGCACTGACACTCGCACTCGGGCTGACCACGGCCTTCGGCGCAGCCGTGCCGGCTTTCGCCGCGCCCGGCATCCCGGACCCGGGCCTAATCAACCTGCCCGGCATCAGTGGCATCTCCTACCCCGGGCACTCTGGTGCGCACCGCACACTGGTTTTGCTCGTGCAGTTTTCAGACCAGGCAAGTCTCGGCTCCACCGCGAATAGCTGGGTCCAAAAGTTCTTTGGGCCAACAGACAGCGTGAGCCACTACCTCAAAGAGGTGTCGTACAACGCGTTTAGCCTGTTTGGCGGAAACGAGAGCCACGGTTCTGAGAACGATGGTGTTATAGGCTGGCTGACAATTGCCGGCACGCACCCTTCGACCATGGCTGAGGTTCTGTTGAACCAAAGCAACAAGACCGCCGGTGGCGCAGCAGCCGAGTCGATCGTGACAAAGGCCATCAATGCTGCCGACGGCTACGTGAATTTCAATGACTACGACGGGAACGGCGACGGCATTCTGACCATCGGCGAACTGGAGCTGGTGGTTGTTGTGGCGGGTTATGAAGGCGAGTACGGCACCACATGCGGCACCACAGCCGGCAAGTATGTGTGGAACCACCGCTCCAGCCTGGCCACTGCTGTGACTGTGGACAGCACCAGCGTGGGCACCATGGGTTACATGATTGCCGGCGAGAAGCACTGCAGCGCGTCTGTGGCTGAACATGAGGCCACCATTGGCATCTTTGCCAAACTCATCGGCTACAACATTGGCTACCCGTCCATGACCGACTCCGACAGCTCTGCCACGGTGCGCGGCTATGGCCTGGGCCAGTTCGACCTGATGGGCACCGGCTTCTTCAACCGCAAGCTGCCCAACACACCGGAAGGCATGTGCGCCGCAACATCGGTGGCCACCTGCGTAGCCGGCAATGTAAACAACTACAAAGGCTCTTCGCCGGCGCACCCGTCTGCGTTCCTCAAATGGTATATGAACTGGGTAACGCCGGAACGCATTTCCGGCAGCCAGACTGTGACACTGGCACAGGTGGAAACCTCCAAGCGTATTGTGCAGATGCGGGAGAACCAGCAAGGGCTGGACTGGAACCGGGATGTAAGCATCTCGCGCCATGACGCCAGCAAGCAGTACGGCTGGGGCGAATACTTCCTGATGGAAAACCGCCAGCGCGTCGGCTACGACGCAGGCCTGCCCGGCTGCGGTGTGCTCATCTACTCTGTGGACGAGACAGTACCCAGCTCCGGCACGGTGGCCATGAATGACGAGGCGCACAAGCTGGTGGATTTGATCGAGGCAGACAACCTGGCGCAGCTGGACAACAGGTCCTCAGGGAACGAGGGCGACTCGAGTGACTTTTATCCGGGCGGTTCAGCCAACCGCACATTCAATAGCACCTCTTCGCCAAACAGCAACCTGTACGGCGGACGAGCCAGTGGCGTGAGCGTAACCAACATCACCAACCAGTGCCTCGCCACCATGTCTGCGGATGTGGCCGTGACAAATGAGGCCACGCTGCGCAAGGTTAGCCGCGAAGAGTCTGCGGGCAGCACAATTGTGACCGAAGGCAGCAGCACGGGCTTGGACAGCATCCAGGTGTCAATCAACACCCAGCCGCTCTCGCAAGTTTCGGTTACTATCACCGACACATCTGCCACCCGCCAGATTCAGTTTGCCACCGGCACAGATGCGCAGATCAGCGCTGGCTACACGCTGGTGGTTACAAACACAGTCACCTTGTTCTTCAACGACACAAACTGGACTGTGCCGCAGCAGATAAATTTCTCGGCTGTAAACGACACCACAGCCGAGGGCGACCACAATGCAATCGTCACCTTTAAGGTCGAAAGCAGTGACCTGAACTTCAACGGCTTGCTGATGGACAAGATCCGCGTCAACATTGTGGACAACGACGCCGCCGTGCTGCTCACCAATACAGATGGCGGCATCGATGTGAAGGAAGGCGACACAGTCGGCGACACCTTTACGCTGGTGCTGAAGACACAGCCCACCTCGCAGGTCTCGATCACAATGGGCACCAATTCACAGCTGACGGTCTCGCCGGCCAGCCTGCTGTTCACCTCCAGCAACTACTCGTCGCCGCAGACAGTGACGATCAAGGCGGTGGACGACGCCGCGTTGGAAGGTAATCACACCGGCTCAGTCACCTTTGCGGTGTCCAGCCTGGCCAACAACACCGTGGCGGATAGCAACTACAACGGTATTGGGATCATCGGTATTACCACGGGTGGGTCTGCCACGACCGCGATTTCGCGCGTCCGCGACAATGACACGCGCGTCACAATCGTGGAAACCGGCAATTCCACCAAGATGAAAGAGGGCGGCAGCGACACCTATACCTTGGTGCTCACGACGCAGCCCAGCGCTGATGTGAATGTGTCCATGACCGTCACCGGCCAGGATGTGGGGCTGTCGCCAGCCACGCTCACCTTCACTTCCGTAAACTATGCCGTGCCGCAAACCGTGACGGTGACCGGCTTCCGCGACAACTTTATCGAGGGCGCAGAAACCTTCAGCATCTCGCACCGCGCCTACAGCACGGATACAAACTACCAATTGCAAGGCAATGGTGCTACTACTGCCAGCCTTGACACCGTGGTTGTGCGGGTACTGGACCAGAACGGCGCCAGTAACGGCGCAGACTTTGACGGCGACGGCCGCGCGGACCATGCAGTGTACCGGTCTACTTCCGGGCAATGGTTTGTGCGCAACTCCACCACGGCCGCGGCCAGTGTGGTCACCTGGGGTGAGGCGCGGGCGGGTACGTCCCATGAGGTGCCCGTCACCGGAGACTATGACGGCGACGGCAAGGCGGACCACGCCCTCTACCGGCCGGACACGGCGCAGTGGTTTGTGCGCCAGTCTGCGGACCAGACAGCATCTGTGATGGTCTGGGGCCGCGCCGGCGCGGGAGACCTGGCCGTACCGGGCGACTATGACGGCGATGGCCGCACCGATCGCGCGGTCTATCGGCCGAGCACGGCGCAGTGGTTTATATACCTCTCCAGCACCGGCAAGGTCGCAGATGTGGTGACATGGGGCCTTGCAAATGCCGGTGATGTGCCGGTGCCGGGCGACTATGACGGCGACGGTACCGCTGACCTGACAGTGTTCCGCCCGAGCTCAGCGCAGTGGTTCATCCGGAAGTCCACTGATGGCCTGGCACAGGTAACCACCTGGGGCACGGCGGTTGGGAGTGGCTCAGCACATGACATCCCGCTGGCAGCAGACTTTGACGCCGATGGCAAGACCGACTTGACCGTCTATAAGCCATCGACTGCACAGTGGTTTGTGTTGAAGAGTGCCACGTCCTCGGTACAGGTGAACAACTGGGGCATTGCCGGCAGTACAGACTTGCCGATGGTTGGCGACTACGACGCCGACGGCATAACCGAATTGGCGGTGTACCGGCCGAGCACAGCGCAGTGGTTCATCAAGCAGTCCGGCGACGCAGTGATCACGGTTACCACCTGGGGCATTGGCGGCGGAACGGACTGGCCGATCCCGGCGCCGGAATACACAACCGACTTCGATCCGTACTACTAGTGCGGGCGGGGCGGGCAGTCCAAGCGGCTGCCCGCCCCACCCTCGTGAAATAAAAACGGGCGGAGTGCCATTAGTGGCACCCCGCCCGTTTTTATTTGTGATTAGTGAACTGGCTGAAAGCGGGCCGGCGGCGGCGCAGCCGCCGCGCGTTGGGCACCCGCACGGCACCGTGCATCGCAAACCACTTGCGGGCTTTTAGCCGGGCGTGCCGGCTGTTGGGCGGGCTGCCGGCAACAACCGGCAGCCACAACCCCCGGGAGCGCCACCCCGCTCTCCGAACCCCACAGCATGCGGAGCGCTGCAATGCGCGCCGGAACTTGGAACCTGTGCTCGCAGCCGGCACGTAGCCGGGATCCAGCCGGGGGCAGATGCCCAAGCGCAGCGCGCGGCAAACCGTTCCCGAGCCACATGTACCCTGCGCTCTGTCGGCCGCGGGGCGTGATTTCATTTCTATGTGGGACACGCATGTGGTTTGCCAGCCCTGCAACGGCAGCGCGGTGCCAGGCACTGGCAATTCCCAGCCGGATCGAAAGCCGAGCCGCACGCCCGTTCACGCCGGATTAATCGCGGCTTACTAAATCGTTTACGGAGGCGCGCCGCCGCAAATTCTAAACTCCAAGCTATGCAACTGAGCTGCAACCCGGCTGTGTGCGGCCCACACCCGCGCCCCCGCCATGGATAACGCACTTTCTGTTGCGCTCATGCGCGAGCTGCAGGCGCTGCTGGCCAATTCCAACAGCGCGCCGGACACGCCGTTGCTGCTCGATGTCCTGTTTTCATACCGCCAGCTGCTCGGCCGGCTGCCGGAGTTTGATGGCGTGCCCGCCTTCCGCGAACGCCTTGCGGGCTGCAACCTCTTTGACTACGTGCGCTCATTGCTCAGCGCGCCGGAGTTTCAAGCGCGCATTTATGACATGCCGGATTCCGACCTGGCGGTAATGGCGCAACTGCCGGACAACCTGCGGCTGTGGTTTTATTTGAAGGATCGCACGGTGGGCTTGCAAATTGCGCTGGGGCGCTACGAGCCGGAGGTGTTGGGAGCCCTGGCCGGACTGCTCAAACCCGGCATGCACTGTGTGGACGTGGGCGCCAACATTGGCTTATTTACAGTTTTGATG
>CANNEJ010000059.1 GCA_947503585.1 Anaerolineales bacterium
GAGCAAATTGACGAGGTGGCCAACAACCGCCATCGTATTGTGGTCACCGAGATTCCGTACCAGGTAAACAAAGCCAGCCTGATCGAGCGCATTGCAGACTTGGTGCGCGACGACCGCATCGATGCAATCAGCGATCTGCGCGATGAGTCCGACCGCTCCGGCATGCGCATTGTGATTGAGCTAAAGCGCGGCGCGCAGCCCAAAAAGGTGCTCAACCAGCTCTACAAGTTCACGCCCATGCAAAGCACTTTTGGCGTGCAGATGCTGGCGCTGGTGAACGGCGAGCCGCGCTTGTTGCCGCTGCGCCGGTCACTGCAGCTGTTTGTGGACCACCGCCACGAGATCATCACGCGCCGCAGCCAGTTTGAGCTGCGCAAGGCGCGCGAGCGCGCCCACATTCTGAGCGGCCTGCTCACCGCCATTGCCAATATCGATGCCGTGGTGAAAACCATCCGCCAGGCAGAGAGCGCAGATGATGCGCGCACCAAGCTGATGAAGCGCTTCAAGCTGGACGAACTGCAGGCACAGGCAATTCTGGATCTGCAGCTGCGCCGGATTGCCGCACTGGAGCGCCTCAAGATTGAGACGGAACACAAAGAGACGATGGAGCGCATCGCCTTTCTGGAGGAGCTGCTGCTAAACCCGCGCAAAATTCTGCAGCTGGTGCGCGAAGACACGCTGGAGATGGCGCGCGAGTACGGCGATGAGCGCCATACGCGCATTGCAGCCGGCGCATCCGAAGAGCTGAGCGCCGAAGACATGGTGGCGGACGAGGCACTGCTGGTTTCGATCACCAGCCGCGGCTATATCAAGCGCATGGGCCCGCAGGCGTTTCGCGCCCAAGGGCGCGGCGGCAAGGGCGTCATCGGCCAGGACCTGCGCGACGAGGACGTGGTGGAGTTCCTGTTCTCGGTGCGCTCGCTGCAAACCATTTTGTTCTTCACAAACCGCGGCAAGGTTTACGCGGAGCGCGCCTTCAACCTGCCGGTGGGCAGCCGCACGGACAAGGGCGCGTCAGTGCTCAACGTGCTGGCGCTGGCCCAGGATGAAAAGATTACCGCAGCGCTGCCGGTTCCGGGCTTCGACCAGGCCGACTTTGGCACGCTGGTCACGCGCGGCGGCAAGATCAAGCGCGTGCCCCTGAATGAATTCGAGGCGGTGCGCCCCTCGGGGTTGATTGCCATGGCGCTTGCCAAGGACGATGTGCTGGGCTGGGCGCGCCTCACGCTGAAGAATCAGGACATCATCATCGTAACGGCGAAGGGCCAGGCGGTGCGCTTCAACACAGATAAGGTGCGCCCGATGGGGCGCACGGCCGGCGGCATGAACGCCATCCGGCTGGGTGCGGAAGATCACATCATCGGGATGGAAGTGGTGGGCTCAAAGAAAGAGGAGCTGCTCGTGATCACCAGCAACGGCTACGGCAAGCGCACGCCGATTGGCGATTACCCGGCCAAAGGCCGCGCCACCGCGGGCGTGGCGAGCATCTCGCGCAAGGCGCTGGCCGTCACCGGCCTGATTGTGACTGCGCGCAGTGTGCAGCTTGAAGACCAGGTCACCATCATCTCCACCAACGGGCAGGCACTGCGCACCAAAGTGTCCAACATCCGCCAATCCGGCCGCGCCACGATGGGCACGCGCTTGATGCAAATGGCCGCGGGCGACACGGTGGCATCCGTGGCGCGCCTTGCCGCAGCCGACTTGCCAGCGGAGGCCGGCTCCGAACCGGACGCTGCAAGCGACTCCGCTGCTAACGGCAAGTAACGCTGCGCTGCCCCTGGCACATGCGGGCTGCCGGCTGCACAATCTGTGCGCAAAGCCCGCTGCACCCGCAATCCGGCTAAACCAGAACCACCCGCTCCACTGCCACGGCCCGGCCAAGCGCCACCGATGCTGCGCGCTGCAGCGTGTCCCGCTGCAGCCCGGTTGAATACACGCGCACGCTGCCGGGCATTGCGGCCTGCGGCTCAAGCTGCGGCAGCAAGGCTTGCACGCGGCGTGCTACGGCGGGCGCGGGATCCACAATCGCAACGCCGGCGCCGGCGCACTCACTGATAGCTTTTTTCAAAAATGTAAAGTGGGTGCAGCCCAACACCAGTGTGTCTGCGCCCGCAGCCAACAGCGGCTGCAGCACGGCTCGCACTACTGCGTGCGCCTGCGGCGTGTCGGTTGTGCCGGCTTCCACGAGCTCCACCCAGCCGCTGCACGCATCCTGCAGCACTTGCGCGCCACTGCCGTAGCGCTGCACCAGGCTGGCATAGCGCGCACTGCTGAAGGTGGCAGCCGTCGCAAGCACGGCCACAACTTTGCGGATGGAACTTTCGACCGCCGGCTTGACGGCCGGCTCCATGCCCACAAACAACAGCTTGGGAAACTCGCGGCGCAGATGCTCGAGGGCGCAGGCTGAGGCTGTGTTGCATGCCACCACCACCAGGCGCGCCTCATGCACCAGCAGAAAGCGCGTCACCTGCTCTGCAAAGACGCACACCTCCGCACACGGCCGCGGGCCGTACGGCACCCGCGCCTGGTCGGCCAGGTACACCAGCGGCTCGGCCGGCAGCAGTTGGCGCACAGCTTGCAGTACGCTCAGTCCGCCCAAGCCCGAATCAAATACACCGATCGGTTGCAACAGATGCGCAGTATAAAGTAAAGGCGCGGGGCATTGTGCCCCGCGCCTGTTTGGCCGGTAGGTTGTGGGGCGCCGCCGGTGCGCCTTACTTGTTGCGACGCTCTTTCAGGCGCGCTTTCTTGCCGGCTAGGTTGCGCAGGTAGTACAGCTTGGCGCGGCGCACAATCGCCGAGCGCAACAGCTCCACCTTTTCGATGCGCGGCGAGCGCATCAGGAAAGTGCGCTCCACGCCAATGCTGTGCGAGGCCACGCGCCGCACCGTAAAGCAGGCGCTGTTCCCGCCCCGGCGCATCCGGATAACAGTACCCTTGAACTCCTGCACGCGCTCTTTGGTGCCTTCCTTAATGCGCACATGCACACTGACGGAGTCGCCCGGATGCAGCGCCGGAATGTTGGGGTTGTCTTTGCCCGCAATGGCTTCAAGAATATGTGGTTTCATGTTGGTGTCCTGCCGGGCCGCGCAATAAAGTTGAGCGGGGCGCAAAAAATTACGCGCCGGGGGAATGCCCCAGTGGCGCGTCCGGAAGTATAGCACCCCGTGCGGACAGCTGCCCCCGGCGGACTACCCGCCGGTACGGCCTGCACGCCGGCCGGCCTTCAAAAACCGGCCGGCTTTGGGTATCAACTAGCGCTTGCGCGCTGCAGGCTTTGATTTTGCCGCTGTTTTCTTGGCGGCTGGCCGGCGCGTCGCCACTGCCTTGGCTTTCGCTGCGCGTTTGCGGGCTGCCGGCTTTGGTTTGGCAGCGGACTTTGCTTTAGCAATTGGTTTCTTTGCAACCGGCTTTTTCACTGCGCGCTTCTTTGCAGCGGGCTTCTTAGCTGCCACCTTTTTAGCGATTGGCTGCTTGATCGCCGGCTTCTTTGCACCGGTCTTTTTAGCGGCAGCACTCCGGCCCGCTGCCACCTTTACGCGGGCGGGCTGCTTGCCGTCCACAACCAGCCAGCCCAGCCCTAGGCTGTTCAACTTGGCCGGTGTTGGATTACCAGTGACGGCATCCCATTCGCACAAGCGGTAATAAGTGTTGAGCGCATCCTCAAACTGATTGCTGTCGATCATGTAGCCATCGCTCTTGCCGCCAGCGAGGGGTTTCATAAACTTTTTGGGCAGCGTGTCGGACTCGCGCCCAATGCCTTCCCGCGCATTGAAGGCGCGCATCATATTCAGGCGCCGCTCGCCCACCTCCATCAGCTCCGGCACGGTAATATCCCAGCCCGTGACGGCATTGGCCGCTTGCACGAGTTGCTCAGTGTCATACAGCTGCCATGCCGGCCCAAACACAAACTGGCACACATTAATGCTGTCCAGCGCGCTGTACAAATGCTGCGTTACCATCGCGTAGCGCACAATCTCCTCATTCAGCGCAAGTTTTTCCTGCGGCTTGTCCAAGCCAATCTGGGCCATGCGCTGCGGATAATCTGTGTAGGACGGATCATGCTCGCTGGACTGATGGTCGGCGCCAAACGGGTTGGCGGCGTACACCAGTGCCAGGCTCCGTTTCACTTGCGGCATATGCGCCGGAGCCTCCTGCCCCTTGCTGGTGATCAGGTATTCGTCCGTGCCGCGTCCGACTATGGCAGCCGCGCGCGCCGAACCCTCCGCCAGCAGCGCGCCAAAGCCCTCGCGCTTGCCAATCATCTCGGTCAGCTTCACCATCATGGCCGCATCGCCATAGCGAATAGTCAAACCGCCGGTGTCCTCCACGCCGATCCGGCCCTTCTCAAAACACTCCATCGCCCATGCAATTGTGGCACCGCAAGAGATGGTGTCCATGCCGTACATATTGCACAGCGCGTTCGCACGGATGATCGCATCGAGGTCGTCGATGGCACAGTAACTGCCAAAGGTGGCCAGTGTTTCGTACTCGGGCCCACCGTAGCGATGCTCGGTTTTGTACGGTCCCTCCGCCACTTCAGACACGCGCTTGCAGCGTACCGCGCAGCTGTAGCAGGTATCGCGCCCAAAGCGGTCTTGCTGGCCGTTTTCTGCGCCTTTGAGGCGTGTGTCATACAGCGTGGTGCCGTCAATTTTTTCCCAATCATCAAATGAGCCGCTGCTGAAGTTGCGCGTGGGCAGCCCGCCTGCCCGATGCTGGCCGGCAACTACTTCCGCGGTGCCATACTTGCCAAGCCCGGCAACATCTGAAGTTGGCACTGTCTTGGCACCCCATTTGGTGAGCTCCATCAAGCTTGCCTTGTCCGCCACCGCCGGCTTGTGCGTGCCGCGCACAGCAATCGCCTTGAGCTTCTTGGCGCCCATCACTGCGCCAAGGCCCGTGCGGCCGTTGGCCCGGTTGGACATGCTCATGATGGCTGCGTAGCGCACAAGGTTCTCGCCCGCCGGGCCGATTTGCAGCACCTCCACGCGATTGTCGTCCAGCTCAGCATGCAGTGCGTCTTCCACATCACCGGTGATGCGGCCCCACAAATGCGCTGCGTCGCGCAGCTCAAACTCGCCATCCTTAATCCACAAATAAACCGGGCGCGGCGATTGCCCGCGCAGCACAATTCCGTCAAAGCCCGCAAACTTCAGCTCGGCCGGAAAAAAGCCGCCACCCTGCGAGTCGCCAATGCAGCCGGTAAGCGGTGACTTGGCAACCGCCGTCATGCGGCTTTGGCCGGAGATGGCAGTTCCAGTAAGCAGGCCATTGAACAGCGCCAGCACATTGTCCGCACCCAGCGGATCGGTGCCGGCGCGCATGTCGCGCAGCAGGTAGTGCAGGCCCATCGCACTGCCGCCCATGTAGCGCCGGTAAAAATCCGGCTGCGGCTGCTCCACATGCATTTTGCCGCTCGTCAGGTCCACGTGCAGTATTTTTCCGGTGTATCCGTATGGCATTATTTATCTCCCGTTGACTAAATTCGACCGCCACTGACGGCCGAGAAAACTGCGATCTTGTCGCCATCCTGCAGAGCATGCGTCGCAGGTACATCTTCATCATTGCACGCCACAACTACCGTGCGCTGCACTCCAAGCTGCGCCAGCAAGTCCGCAACTGCGGCGCCAGTCACAAGCTCCAATTCTCCGCGGCCGCGCGCCTCCGCCGGCAGCAGATCGCGCAGCCCGCCATACAGGCGAAACTCAACGCGCATCGTGCGCTCCAATCGCTACCCATGCGCTGCTAAGCACAAGAATAGTTTACCAGAGCCGCTTTGCGCGAAGATTCCCGCACCGGCCGCGCAACTGCTGCCATCATGCGGGCGGCAGCCGCACTGCCTGCCCGCGCCACGCATTCCAGTACCAGCATAGCCCACAAGGCCACGCCGCCCAGCTTCACCCCATTGCGCGTCTCAGGGCGCAGCCAGTGCAGCAGTGGCGCAGAGAAGCCGCGCTTGGGGCGCGCCAAAACCGCGGGCGGCAGCAGCGCAGCCACGGCAGCGCGCAACAGGCGCTTGCCCAGCCGAAATTCCGCCGGCATGCCCGCCGCCAGCTCCACCAGCTCGTGATCCAAAAGCGGCGGGCGCACCTCCAGCGAAACCGCCATGCTCGCACGGTCAACTTTTGTGAGAATGTCATCGGGCAAATAGGTGTGCACATCGGCGTACTGGGCTTGTGATAGCAGATCGAGGTCGGCACGCCAGTGTGCGCGCCAGTGCCAGTAGTTGTCGTAGTCATGGAACTCGTGCGCCAGCTCCGGCAGCAGGTGCGGCTTTTGGAAGCTCTTGATTTTTGCAAGCAGCGCGCCATAGCGATCCGGACCGTGCTTGCCGCGCACATCCAGATGCAGGCGGTTCATCAGCCCGGCCACGCGCGGCAGGCGCGCAAGCGGCACAAACGCAGGCAGCAGCACGCGCTCGTATAGCGCAGCCGGCACGCGCTGCGCTGCCATATCCAGCCACTGCTGCTGCCAGCGGTAACCGCCAAATAGTTCGTCGCCGCCATCGCCAGAGAGCACCACCTTTACATGCTGCGCCGCCAGCCGCGCCACGGCCAGCGTGGGCATGCCGGAGGCGTCGGCGAACGGCTGGTCGTAGAGCTGCAGCATCTGCTGCAGTCCCTCGGCCAGCGACGCTTGCGTGCACACCTGGTCGCGATGCAGCGTTCCAAATGCAGCCGCGCTGGCCCGCGCTGCGGGCAGTTCTGAATGCACATCCACATCAAAACCAATGCTGAAGGTTTGCAGCTGTGCTCCGCCGGCTGCGCAAGCCAGCGCCGCAACGGCGCTGGAGTCCACGCCACCGGAAAGCAGCAGCCCGACCGGCACATCTGCCAGCAGGTGCAGTTGCACGGCTTCGCGCAATTTAGCGCTTAGCGCCTCCACCGCCGGCAGCCAGCGCGCATGCAGCTGCGGGTCGCTTGTGCCCAGCGGCGCACCCCAGTTCTCAAGTTTCCAATAGCAGGCAAGGCGCTGCGTGCCATCGGCTTCAATCTCCAGCGTGTGCGCCGGCGGCAGCTGCCGGATTGAGCGATAGGCAGTTTTCGGCGTGGGAATATATAAGTAGGTGAGGTAGTCCCACAGGGCGCTGTGATCGGGCTGCAAGTCCAGATTCGGCAGGCCAAGCAGGGCCTTGATTTCAGACGCAAAGCCAAAGCGTGCGCCCGCTCCGCAATAGTAGAGCGGCTTGATGCCCAGCCGGTCGCGCGCCAGAAACAGCTTGCGCGTGCGCTGGTCCCACAACGCAATCGCAAACATGCCGCGCAGGCGCTGCACCACCTGCGCGCCCCATTCTTCATAGCCATGCAGCACGCACTCCGAATCCGTGCGCGAACTAAAGACATGCCCGCGCCGCTCAAGTTCCACCCGCAGTGCCTGGTGGTTATAGATCTCACCATTGAACACAAGCCAGAGCGTGCCGGCCTCGTTGCACATTGGCTGCTGCCCCGCGGGGGTCAAATCAATTATTGCCAGCCGCCGGAATCCCAGCTCACATGTGTCGTCATGCCAGGCACCCGCCGCATCTGGTCCACGATGCACCAAAGTAGCGGTCGCCGCCGCAGCGCTGCCCCAGTTAAGTGTTCCGCAGATGCCGCACACTATCTTCGGTTTCCGATCAAATCTGCGCAGCGCCACATGTGCACAGCAACCATTCTGTGGGTTCCGCAGCCGCCCCACATATTGCATCTAGGAAATTTAAGTTGGGGACGCATAGATTGTGCCACTGCCACGAACAAACCCAATGCTACATCACGCGCCGGCTGCGCTGCCAGCGGCTGCCAGCAGCTTGCGGTAGCGCACAGCCCGCTCAACCTCCACAAACCCGAGCCGCTCATGCGCGGCCTGCGCGCTCGGGTTGGCAAGC
>CANNEJ010000060.1 GCA_947503585.1 Anaerolineales bacterium
GCGCGGATACAGCTTGCCCTGAATCTCGCCGCCCATGCAGGTAAGCGCACACGCCGCCAGCACGGCTTCCGGCGAACCACCCACCCCCATCAAAATGTCGATCCCGGACTCGGGCCACGCCGTCATTAGCGCACCCGCCACATCGCCGTCGGTCACCAGCCGGATGCGCGCACCCATTGCGCGTACCGCAGCAACCAACTGATCGTGGCGCGGGCGGTCCAGGCATACAACCGTCAAGTCCTGCACGTCACAGCCTTTGGCACGCGCGACGCTGCGCAAGTTGTCCGCCGGTGAAGCATTGATGTCGATGGCGCCGCGTGCCGTGGGTCCCACCGCCAGCTTGTCCATATAAACGAACGGGCCGGGGTTGTACATTGAGCCGCGGTCCGCCAGGCCAACGGTGGCCAGTGCGTTGGCACGCCCCAAAGCCAGCAGCCGTGTCCCATCAATGGGGTCCACGGCAATATCCACTTGCGGCGCCGCGCCGGTGCCGATGCGTTCGCCGTTGTACAGCATCGGCGCATCGTCCTTCTCGCCCTCGCCAATCACCACCACGCCGTCCATTTCAATCTGGTTCAGCATCACGCGCATGGCGTTCACAGCTGCGGCATCACTGCCATTCTTGTCATTGCGGCCCATGAAGCGCCCGGCAGCCAGTGCCGCTGCTTCGGTGACGCGCGCCAGCTCCAGTGCGAGATTACGTTCGGTCTTCGGCTCCATCGGCATCCTCAGTCGGCTCTTAGCCACCAATAAAAGTTATGTACAGGTAACCCACAACGCCCGCCACCAGCCACGAGTCGATGCGATCCAACACGCCACCGTGCCCCAAGAACAAACTGCCCGTATCCTTTACGAGAGCCTGCCGCTTGAGCATGGAGATGCCGAGGTCGCCAACCGGGCTGACCAGCGCCACCAAAAAGCTAACCTGCAACGCATGCTGCCAAGTGAGCAAGCTGCCCGCTGCCACCTTGAACTCCCACATCGCCGCCAGCAATGCGCCAAACAACGGCCCCAGCACCAGGCCGCCAACCAGTCCTTCCCATGTTTTGTTGGGGCTCAGCCGCACGCTCAGCTTGTGTTTGCCTGCCAGCCTGCCCACCATGTACGCGCCGCCATCTGCACACCACACGGCTGGCAAAATTGTTAAGGTCCACCATAACCCGTCCGGCAGCGCACGCAGCGCCAACAGGTAGCCGCCCAGCACGCCGAGGTACAGCGGCGCTGCAATTGTCACCGCCCAGCTTTGCAGCGGATCCGCTGCGCCGTGCTCGTACTGCCACGCATGCCACGCAGTTGCGGCCACCAGCAGCCCGGCTATCGCTGGTCCCAGCCAATAGCCGGACTGCCACAGCACTCCGCAGGCAAGCGCCCACACGGCAGGCAGCATCAGCCAGCGGGCGGGCAGCACCCCACTGCCGTGCGCCAGCCGAACAAACTCCCATGTTCCGATTGAAAGCAGCGCGAGGACAAGCGCACCGTACCACCATCCACCTGCGTAGATGACAAACGTAAGGGTGGGCGCCAGAATTATCGCGGTGATGAGGCGCTGGCGCAGCATCAGCCAGCGGCGGGGGAAACCTGCTCAGGCACCTTGCCGAAGCGGCGCTCGCGCTTGGCAAAAAACTCCAGCGCCTTGCGCAATTCGCGCTCGTCAAAATCCGGCCAAAACACCGGCGTAAAGTACCACTCGGAGTAGGCGCTCTGCCAAACCAAAAAGTTACTGGTGCGAAATTCTCCGCTGGTGCGAATGATGAGATCCGGGTCCGGCTGCCCCGCCGTGTATAGATAATCGCTGATGCGCTCGGGGGTGATCTCCCACGAGTGCAGGCCATCCTCAATCATATGCTGCACGGCACGCACAATTTCATCGCGACCGCCGTAGTTGAACGCAAAGTTGAGCACGATGCGCGTGTTATTGCGCGTCAGCTCGATTGCATTTTGAATCTTTTCCGCCAGCCGCGCATGCACGCCTTCCAGATGGCCGAGGTGCCGCAGCTGTACGCCATGCTCATGCAACTGCAGTAACCAGTGCTCGATGCGATCCTCGAGCAACGCCATCAAACCGGAAACTTCGTCCGGCGGCCGCTTCCAGTTCTCGGTTGAGAAAGCAAAAATAGTTAAATATTTGATGCCGTACGCGGCGCACGCATCAACGATGCCGCGCAGGTTTTGGGTGCCAGCCTGATGCCCAAACAGGCGCGGCAAGCCGCGTTTCTTTGCCCAGCGCCCGTTGCCATCAAGGATGATGGCAATGTGCTCGGGCACATGTTCCAAATTTGGCTGATCCTGCGGCGGCATTTGGCGGGGGCGGGCAGCGGTCACAGGCACGCCTAGACGTGCATCAGTTCATCCTGCTTGTGCTGGCCAATTTTTGCAATCTCTTCCACGTTACGGTCGGTGATTGCTTGCAAATCTTTCTGCGCGCGCTCTGCCTCATCCTTGGAGATGTCCGTCTCGCGCTCCTTATCACGAATGAGGTTGTGCACGTCCCGGCGTACATTGCGCACGGCAACGCGCGCTTCTTCCATGCGCGTGCCCACCACTTTTGTGAGGTCGCGGCGGCGCTCCTCGGTCAGCGCGGGCAGCACCAAGCGGATCGTCTTGCCATCGCTGTTGGGCGTCAAGCCTAGGTCAGAACCCAGAATCGCGCGCTCGATTTCCTTGAGTGTGGAGACATCAAAGGGGCGCACGAGTAACATGCGCGCCTCAGGCACGGAAATGGATGCCAACTGGTTGAGCGGCGTCGGCTGCCCGAAGTAGTCCACTAAAAGACTTTCAACCAATGACGGCGACGCGCGCCCGGTTCGGATGGTTGCGAGGGTTTCGTTCAACACGCGCACCGCCGATTGCATGCGGTCGCCTGCGTCCTTAAGTGCGGCTTTGATCATGTTTGATTCAGTGGCGGCCCGGCGCCCAACTGATATTGTAACGCACCCGCTGCGTCTGCCCGCACCAAATCAGGCGTGAATGAGAGTCCCAACCTGGCGGCCGCGCACGGCATCAGTGAGGCTGCCGTCAGCAGACAGGTTTAGCACAATAATGGGAAGTGAATTGTCCATGCACAGCGAAAGCGCCGTGCTGTCCATTATTTGCAGGCGCCGGTTGAGGGCATCAATGTATGTCAGATCATCAAACTTGCGCGCGGCAGCCGATGTTTGCGGGTCGGAGTCGTAAACACCGTCAACTTTTGTGGCCTTGATCAGCACATCCGCATCCACTTCCATTGCGCGCAGTGCACCAGCCGTGTCGGTGGTGAAGTACGGGTTGCCGGTTCCGGCGCCCAGGATCACCACCCGGCCCTTTTCTAAATGCCGGATGGCGCGGCGCCGGATGTAGGGCTCGGCAACCGAGGTCATGTCAATTGCAGTTTGCACGCGCGTCGCCACGCCGCGGCGCTCCAGCGCATCCTGCAGCGCAATTGCATTCATCACCGTTGCCAGCATGCCCATGTGGTCGGCCGTGGCGCGCTCCATGCCAAACTCCATGCCAAGGCGGCCGCGCCACAAATTACCGCCGCCAATTACCACAGCGATCTGTGCACCCAGCTGCAGCACTGCCTCAAGCTTCTGCGCCAGCGCCTCGGCACGCAAAGGGTCAATGCCGGCGCCATCTGCACCCGCCAGCGCTTCGCCGCCCAGCTTCAGCAGAATACGCTTGTATTTGAGATTTTCAGAGGTCAATTTACGCTGCTCAATTCCCAAGCTCAAAGCGGGAAAAGCGGTGCACGACTATATTTTCACCCAGCTTGCCAATCGCCTGCTGCAGCAGTTCCCGCACTGTGATGTCCTCGTTCTTTATATAAGGCTGCAGCAGCAGGCATGCTTCCTGGTAAAACTTGGAAAGCCGCCCCTCGGCAACCTTGTCTGCAAGTTCGCTGGACTTGCCCTCCTCTATTGCCCGCTGCCGGAAAATAGATTTTTCTTTTTCCACCAGCTCAGCCGGCAGTGTATCCACATCCACGCTCACGGGATTGCTCATTGCAACCTGCAGCATGACTTCATGCACCAGCGCCTTAAATTCCGGCGAGCGCGCCACAAAATCCGTCTCGCAGTTCACTTCCACCATCACGGCCACGCGATTGCCGGGGTGCACATAACATTCCACGAGGCCCTCTTCCGCACTGCGCCCGGATTTCTTGGCGGCCTTGGCCAGGCCTTTCTCGCGCAGCCAATCAATCGCGCGCTGCACATCCCCATCGGTTGCCTCCAGCGCTTTTTTGCAGTCAAGCATCGGAGCAAAAGTGGCCTCGCGCAGCGCCTTCACCTGGCTTGCACTCACACTCATTGTGCTGCCTGCTCCGCATCTGCAGCAGCCCCCGGCAGCGGGTCACCATCGTCCGCGCCGATGCCAATGCGCACCTTGTCTTTCACGCCCTGGCTTACCCAGTCCAAGGTATCTTCGTCAATTACTTCGTCAGTGCTCTCCGCAACGCTCTCCGCGTTTGGATCGTCCTTGCGCATTCCGATGCCTTCAAGCACTGCGTCCGCCATGTGCGCCAGCACCAGCTTGATTGCCCGGATCGCATCATCGTTGGCCGGAATCACATGATCAATGTTGCTGGGATCACAATTGGTATCCACCATCGCCATCACAGGGATTTCCAATTTGTTGGACTCTTTCACCGCCGTCTCTTCGCGGCGCACATCCACAATGAACAGCATCTGCGGCGTCTTCAACATGTTACGAATGCCGCCCAGACGGTCCACCAGCTTGGAAAGTTTGCGCTCCAGAATCAGGCGCTCTTTCTTCTTGAGCTTGTCCCACTCGTTGGCAGCTTGTGCGCGCTCCATGCGCTCAAGGTCGCGAATGCGGTCCTTGATCGTGCGCCAGTTGGTCATCAGGCCGCCCAGCCAGCGATTGGAAACGTACGGCATGCCGCAGCGCTCAGCCTCGGTTTGGACTGCGTCCTGAGCCTGGCGCTTGGTGCCCACAAACAGCACAACACCGCCCGCCGCCACGACATCCCGCACAATTTTGAAGGAAGCCCTAATTGAGCTGGTGGTCTGCTGCAAATCCAGAATGTGGATGCCGTTGCGCTCAGTGAAGATATACGGCTTCATCTTGGGTTCGCGTTTGTGGGTGCGATGCCCAAAGTGCACGCCAGTTTCCAGCAGCGCCTTCATAGAAACGTCAGCCATAGCGGGGTCCTCCGTTTTATCTTCCGCCCGCATCAACCCGCCCCGGTTCCGCATGTCTCTGCGGCACGGCCGGTTTGGTCCGCCTGGCGTGTGAAATTTTGCCGCCCGATAATGCCGGCGGCTCGCAAATTTTCAGTGACATTCTGCCGCTGAAGTTGCCGAATTGTACCATGAGCGGCGCTCCTTACCCTGAAGCCTGCTGCCGGGAAACCGGCCGGATGGGGAAGAAAGCGAGCAGCGCAGCCAGCACCAGCATTGCCAACAACAGCACCACTGCCATTGCCAGCAGCAGCATTTGCGGGCCGCGCCATTCAAACAGCTGTCCGATGATGTACGGCACGGTCATTGCGCCGCAGCTGGTGCCCACAAAAAACCAGGCCGTGGTTGCGCCGCTGATGGGCATGCGGCGCTCGGCCAGCAACACCGTGGCGGCAAACATTGGACCAATGCACAGCCCGCAGCCGGCAGCACCCAGCCACAGCGCTGCCGGGTCGGCGGGCCACACAGCTATCACCGCAACACTTGCAATGGCTCCCGCCAGCCCACCCATCAAAAGTGTGCGCGGGCGCAAACGCGCCGAAAGCAGGATGCTGAGCAGGCGGCCCGCTGTGAGCGCAGCCCAAAACGCAGCGGTGAGGTAGGCCGCACCGGCTTCATCCGCCAGCCCGCGGCGCAAGGCGTAGGTATAAATCCAGCCGCCAAAACTGGCCTCGGCCGCCACATGCAAAAAGAAAAAAGCCATGATTAGCGGCAGGAGACCGCTCGGGCGCGGCATGCCAGCATGCTCCGCACTTGCAACCGGAGCGCGTGGGCCGGGCAGAAAAGCCAGCAAAACGACGGGCAATACCAACACTGCCAGAACGTTGTAGGCACTGGCGTGCGCCCCGCTGGCCGCCATCATGCGCGCCACAATCATTGGTGAAAGCATCGCACCCAGCCCGAAACAGAAGTGCAGCGCATTCATGTAAGGCGCAACTGCACTGCCGTGCACCCAAATTAAAAGTGTGTTGGCGCCCACATCCAGCCCGCTTTCGGCCAAGCCCCAACCGCCTGCAATTCCAACCAGCATCCAGAACAGCGGTACCTGCGGCACAAGCATCAGCATTGCGGAAAGCAAAAGGGCAGCCGCGGCCATCACCGGATGGCCGGGCAAATGGTCGTAGAGGCGGCCGGACAAAAGCGAGCCGCACAAATATCCCAACGAGCGTGCTGAAAATAAAACGCTGACGGCGCCGATCGTCACACCGGTCTGCGCCGCCAAGCTGGGCAGCGTTGGGCCCAGCGCTGCACCCGCCAATCCCAGACCTACCATCACACCGAAGTACGCCACAGTCTGCAGCTGCCAGCGGTATCGGAGCAGCGTCGCCCTCATGTAATCACCATGGACTGAAGTGCTTTGAAAGCCGGCGGTTATTCAAATTGCGCCAGCGCGACCGCAGCGTTCGCTCACCGCAATTTGCGTTGCCCGGCATTAGATTGTTGTGCAGTTGCGGGTCAGTTGAAGATGCCGCTAAGTTTTGCGCGGCACCAAGCGAGATTTGCGCACCGGGGAGTTGTTGCCGGAGAGCGTCTCTTCAACAATGGGCTGCAGCACCCTAATGGCAGCGGCTAAACGCACGGCGATGCGGTCCAAATACTCATCTTCGAGCGCCTCGCGCGGAAAGGTCTCGTACACTTTGGCCCAGCCGCGATCCCACGGCTCCGCCTCCCACTGGCAACCCAGCGTGCGCTTCACCTCTATCATGCGCCGGTCAAACGCTGCCAGCAGTTTGGCGTTGACTGCACGGTCGCGACTCTCAAAATGCAAGCCCAGCTCCAGCATGGCTACGCCGGCCGGTCCGCGCTGCACGCCCATGCTCCACAATTCGTAATGCACAGTGGCGTCCGCAAAATATAGCTGCGACAGCCACGGCCGGTGCGCACTGCGAATCTTGCGCAGCGCCGGGCCCGCCTGGCTGCGCACCTGCTCGGGCAGGGCACGCATGAACTCAGAACACTTCACGGCGCAGAGTATACCCATGCTAAAATGCAAACGTGTTCGGCACGCCCACCTGCGTGCCCGAAGAATGCGCGGAGCTGGTGCCGGCGCTGCGCACCGGGCATGCCGCAATTCTTGAAGCGCTGCAGGCTGCCGGCCTGGCAGCGCCACCCTACCCGCAGCAGCTACCGGCCGGCAACCCTGAAGGCACTGCCGCCGCGCGTGCGTTTGTGATGCAGGGCGTGCTCAAGTATCACGGGCTGGCGGATTGGGACTGGCGAACCGCGTATCTGCCCAGCATCTCGCTCAACAATGACGCAGCCCAAACGCTCACATGGGTCCAATTTGATCCCCGGCTGGCTGCCGATGAAGTAACAATTGGCGGCGTGCCGGCCAGCGGCCGCGAACAGGAGCGCGTTGTGCGCTGCCTGCAGTTTGTGCGCGAACAGGCGCACATCACTAGCCGCGCGCGCGTGCTTACGCGCAACCAGTTGAACGGCAGCCCAGCAGACGGCAGCGCGAAGGGGCTTGGCACCAGCGCATCCGGCTCGGCCGCACTCGCCATGGCCGCACTCACAGCCGCATTTGGCCCGCAACTGGGCGCCCACCCGCGCCTGCTCACGTGCACTGCGCGTTTGCTCGCCGGCTCAGGCTGCCGCAGCGCAGCCGGCGGGCTGGCACTCTGGCTCTCTTATCCCGGCATTGCGCACGCAGACTCTTAT
>CANNEJ010000061.1 GCA_947503585.1 Anaerolineales bacterium
GCCAGCACCTCCCAGTACAAAGTGAGCGCTGCCTCAGCGCCGGGCCGGACTTGCGTAGCGCCCAATGCATAACCGCGCAGGCGCAGCGCGGCCGGCGTGCCAAAGCCCGTGCCAACGGTTTGCTTTATCAATGTCAGGTCTGCCGGCGCAGGCGCTGCATAGGCGGGGGCAATCACCCATGCGGGGGCAGCCGCACTTAACGCGAGCAGCGCCACAACCGGCACGCTCAGGCATGCATTGCGGGCCGTGCGCCAGCGGGCGGGGAACCATGCATCGATGCCCGCCGCAAACAGCACCGCCAGCGATTGGATGGCGGTAAACATCAGGCGCCCCTGCGACGACCAGGTGACAGTGGACCAGCGCAGCAGCGCCACAAACACGGCTAGCGGAACAACAATGACAATCGCTGGCGGCAGCCAGTTGCGCGGCGGGCGCTGCCAGCGCCACGCCATGCGCCCCGCAAAAATAATTGCACCGCTGCCGGCCACAAGTGCAAACAGATTTAGCATGTTGTACACCCAGCCGGGAAATGGAACATTCACGCCGCCAAACATGCCCCAGAACGTGCGCATGAATCCTTCGCGTTCGCTCCACAGCTGCTGCAATCCAGCCGGATGGGCGCGCACGCCCATCACCGCCACAAACTGGTTGAGCCCGGTGGGCGTGCCGTACAGCTGCAGGTTGCGCACAAACCACCAGCCGCAAACCAGCGCGGTAATGCCCAGCACCATCAGTACCTGGCGCAGTGCGCGCAGCGTGTGGTGCGCCAGCATGTTCGGTGCGCTGCGCTGCGGATGGGACCACCACTCTGCAATCTCAAGCACGCCAATCACAGCCGCGGCAACGGGCAGCAAGGCGAGCAGCGAAAGCTTTGTGAGAGCACCCAATCCCAGCAGCAATCCCAGCAACACCTGCGCTGCCGGCTGGCGGGCGGGGCCAGCTGCCGGTGTGCCAGCCATCCGCACCAGCAGCAACACAATCAGGCTAGCCAGCAGCATCGCCAAGTTGTCGTTGTTCACGGAACCGGAGATAAAGAGAAACATGGGCGTGAACGCCACGAAGCCCGCGGCGCCGGCAGCCAGCCAGCGGTCGCGTGCCAGCACGGCCAGCGCAATCTCATAGGTGCACCACACAGTGCCGGCTGCCAGCAGCACGGACAAGAATCGAATGATGCGCACGGCCAGCGCGGTGCCGTGCCAGGGCCAGCGCTCAGCTGCTGTATGCACCACGAGATTGCGATTGCCATCCGTTGTGAGAACTCCCACATCCGCGTGCGGATTTAGCCAGCGCACCCGGTCCATGTCGCTTGTGTCAATCAAGCGCGTAGCCTGCGCCATCAAGAAATAGTAGAGTGGTGGTTGGCCCGCTTCCTGGCGCCACGGGCCGGGGTCGGCCGGGTCAAGCACCGGCAAGTTGCCGGTGTCCGCAATGTGCTTGGCCATCGGATAGTGCCAAACTTCGTCGGAGGCGTCGAAGAGCGGCGTGGTGGCAGCGTACACGCTGCCCAGCCCAATGCAGGCAGCCAACAGCAGCATCAGGCCCGCATGGGTCTGCCAGTAGCGGACGGAAGGAGAGCTTGGAGTGGCGCGCATTTTCAATGCGCCAGTGTAAGGCGCGCAGCGCATGCCGGGCGGCGCAGGGCCGCGCGTTAGCGGCGGCGGGTAAGCAGCAAGTAACCGGCCAGGCCGGCACCGCCCAGTAGCAGCATTGCGCCCAGCGCACCCACCAGCGAGCCAAGCCAGGCCGGCTGGCTGGATGTTTCAGCAGCGCTGGCTGGCGTGGGTGCCCCTGCTGCCTGTTGCGCGCCAAACTCCAGGTTTGCGGTGCTGCCCATAGCCAGCGCCAAATCCCACTCCGCGCGGGTGGTAGCCACATAACCGGCTGGCGCCTGCAAGCTGATGCGGTAATTTGCGGGCGGCAGTTTTTCAAAGCAGAACGGCTCGGGTTTTTCACCGGTGGTGTAAGTGCCCAAAGTGCTGCCGCTTCCCGTATCCAGGATGGTAAACACGCCGCCATTCACCGAACTTTCGCCAGCATCCAGGACGCCGTTGCCATTGAGGTCATCATAGAGCTGCACACAGATTGCGCCCGAGGGCGCTTCCGTGGTTGGCTCCACGGTTGGTATGGCGGTTGGTTCGGCCATCACCGTGGCCGTGGCTTCGGCAGCTCCAGCCGGATCGGGTGTTGGCGTTTCTGCTGCCGCTGCTGTGGCTTCGGGCGTTGCCGCCACAGCCACTGTTTCGGCCTGCCCCAAGATTATTTTTTGGCCGACGGACAGCATTCTGCCGGCGTCGGGGTTGAGCGCCTTTATTTTGTTGAGGCATTCTATGGTATTGCCGCATGCGACGGCCGCAATACGAATCAGAGTGTCGCCCGGCTGCACAATCCAAAACTGCTGCCCGCTGGCATCTACGGTGGGAACCGCAAAATTGGTGGGCGCAATTAGCACCTGCTGCGCACCGGTCGCCTGCACCCCGGCGCCAGTCGTAGCTGTGCTCACGGCAACCAACGCCGCGTTGTCAAAATAGGCGTCGTTGTGTTTTAGCGCAACAGTTGTGGACGCAAATGTAAAGACCGTCAGGCTGGTGCCGACTGCCACAGCATCCACGCTGAGGCTGCCGTACTTATTAATGTATTGCGCAGAAGACCAGACATTACTGGTGTCTGACGCATAGCCGCTGCCCTGGCCGATGCCGGCCTTCAGCGTAATGGATCCGGTTGAAGCCGTGCTGTCATCATTGGAGGTGGCCCACGCATGCGCCGAGAGCGTAAAGCGGTAGGTGGTGCCGGCTGTTAGCCCGGTGACGGTTTGCTGAAGTCCCGCAGTGTAAGTGGCATTTGCAGCTTCCAACTGCTGCGCACTGACCCCCTCGGCAACGCGTGCGGCAGCGACGCTGCTGGTGATGCTGTTGTAAGTGGGGCTGCCGGACACCACCCACTTGGTCCAGCCAGATGCGACACCGCTTGGAAAAGAACCTTCAAAGCCGGGGTTGGTCAGCAGGTTGGTGGTCGGCACGGGAGCGGCCTGCACCGCTGTAGCCAGCAGCCCGCCCGCCAGCGTGGCAGCTGCTATTCCACGGAGGAAAACTACAATCTTTGGTTTCATAAGCATGCGTGCCTGCGACCGGTCGGTAATTATAGCAGCCCGGCTGCTTTGAAAACTCCGCATGCTAAAATCAAATCAATGGATTTGAGCGAAAAACTGCAGGGACAACTGGCAAATTTGCCGGCACAGCCCGGCTGTTACCTGATGAAAGACGCCAATGGCGTCGTGATTTATGTGGGCAAGGCCATCAATCTGCGCAATCGGGTGCGCTCTTATTTTCACGCTTCCGGCGACCACTCGGGCAAGACGCGCGAACTGGTGCGGCGGGTGGCGGACATTGAGTGGATCATTCAGAGCTCCGAGCTCGAGGCGCTGCTGCTTGAGTACAACCTTATCAGTCGCCACCAGCCGCGCTACAACGTGCGCTGGAAGGACGGCAAAGCTTATCCTTACATCAAGGTGCACTGGCAGGATGCGTTTCCAAAAGTTACGGTGACGCGCCGGGTCGACACTGATGGCGCGCGGTACTTTGGGCCATACACCAGTTCATGGGCGGTGCACCAGACGCTCGATGTGCTGCGCAAACTTTTCCCGTACCTTACGTGCGACCGCGAAATTACCGGCACGGATGTGCGCGCCTGCCTGTATGCGGACATTCACCTGTGCATGGCGCCGTGCATTGGCGCGGCGACGCAGGAGCAGTACCGCGCGATGGCAGCGGACCTGAGCCGCTTTTTGCAGGGCGAGACGGCGCAAGTGGTGGAGCGCTTGCGCGTGGAAATGGGCAGTGCCAGCGAGCGCCTGCAATTTGAGCGCGCTGCCACCTTGCGCGACCAGCTGCTGGCCATCGAGCGCGTGGTGGAAAAGCAAAAGGTAATTTCGCAGCAGCATTTGGATTCAGATGTGATTGCATTTGCGCGCCAGGACAACGACGCCTGTGCGCAAGTGTTTTTTGTGCGCGGCGGAAAGTTGATCGGGCGCGACCACTTCCTGCTGGAGGGCGTGGCGGAGGAAAACGATACCGAAGTGCTGGGCGCGTTTCTAAAGCAGTTTTATCACAAGGCCACGCATATTCCCGCCGAGGTGCTGCTGCCTTCAGAAGTGGCCGAGGCCACAATTATCGAGCGCTGGCTGCGCGACAAGCGCAACGGCCAGAAGGTTTCCCTGGTGGTGCCGCAGCGCGGAGACAAGCGCAAGCTGGTGCAGATGGCGCTGGAAAATGCAACCGAAACGCTGGGCGGGCTGCGTGCGCAATGGCAGGCAGACACGCATAAGCAGGAGGCGGCACTGGCGGAGCTGCAGGCTGGGCTGGGGCTGTTGGCGCCGCCCACGCGCATCGAGTGTTTTGACATTTCCAACACACAGGGCACCGCAGCCACCGGTAGCATGGTGGTGTTCCATCAGGGCACTCCCGCCAAGAGCCACTACCGGCGCTTTGTAATTCGCAGCGTGGCCGGCCCTGATGATTACGCCAGCATGCGCGAAGTGTTGACGCGCCGCTTGCAGCGCTGGCAGGACCTGCATGCTGCGCAGCACGCACCCGGCCACAAACCGGACGAGTCTTTCCTGCGCCTGCCGGAACTATTAATTGTGGATGGCGGCAAGGGCCAGCTGGGCGTGGCGGCGGAGGTGCTGCAGGCATTCGGGCTAAGCGCGCAGGTGGCGCTGGCCAGCCTCGCCAAACAGAACGAAGAACTTTTTGTGCCCGGACGCGCTGCGCCGATCTTGCTGCCGCGCCGTTCGCCGGGGCTGTTCCTTGTGCAGCGCATCCGCGACGAGGCGCACCGCTTTGCCTTGACCCTGCATCGCGTGCGCCGCACGCGCACCGGGCTGGCTTCACAGCTGGATGCGATTCCGGGTATCGGGCCGGCGCGGCGTAAGGCGCTGCTCAAGCACTTTGGTTCGCTCGATGGCATTCGCTCGGCAGAGCTGGAAGACCTGGCGCAGGTGCGCGGCGTGTCACGGGATGTGGCGCGCGCCGTAAAGGACGTGCTGGCCTAGGTCCCGGCGTTTGCGCGCCGCTGACAACCGCCACTTTATCTTGCAGAAAACCGAAGCACTCCCGCCGGTCGAAATGGCCGGGGTTACGCGTGCTGCCGGCATTATTGCCACGGGCAACGTGGCTTCGCGCGTGTTGGGGCTGGTGCGCGACACGGTGAAGTCCAACTACTTTGGCGCCAGCGGGGCGGTGAGCGCCTTTGACATGGCGGCCAAGGTGCCGATGTGGATTTACGATTTGCTGGCCGGGGGCATGTTAAGTGCTGCGCTGGTGCCGGTCTTCAGTGAGTATGCGCGTGCAGAGCGCCGCGCGGAGTTGTGGCAGGTGGCGTCATTCCTGCTCACCATTAGCGCCATTGCGCTGGCCGTTCTAACGCTGCTGGGCGAATTGTTTGCGCCGCAGCTGGCGTGGCTGGTGGGCGGCGGGCTCAGCCCCGAACTGCTGCAGCTCACCACAAGCTTGCTGCGCATCACACTGCCCACAATGCTTTTCTTGAATCTTGCCGGCATTCTGGCGGGATTGTTGTTTGCGCTGCAGCGCTTCACCCGCCCGGCATTCAATGCCGCAATGTTCAACCTGGGGATTGTGGCAGCGACGCTGCTCTTTGCGCGCAAGTACGGCGTGTATGCCATGGCGGGCGGAATGTTGTGCGGCGCAGCGCTGCAGCTGCTGCTGCAGTTTAGCGGGCTGCTGGATGCGCGCCTGGTGCCGGTGCTCAACTGGCGCCAGCCCGCCTTGCAGCGCATTGCGCGCCTGTACTTGCCGATAGTGCTGGGGCTGCTGGTGGACATGACCAGCCGCGCTGTGTCCTACCGGCTGGCCTCGAGCACCGGCGACCAAAGCATTGCATGGATGGGCTATGCCACAACGCTCATGCAGTTTCCGCTCGGGCTGACTTCGATAGCCGTATCGGCTGCCATCCTGCCAACGCTTGCGCGCCAGGCTGCGGCGGTGGAGCAGCGCGAGTTTTTGCAAACTCTGGCACACGGGCTGCGGCTTGTGATCTTGCTCATCATCCCGGCGGTGGCGGGCATGTATGTGCTGGCCGGCCCCATTGTGCGCCTGCTTTTTGAGCACGGTGGTTTCTTGCAGGCCGACACGATGATGACTGTGATTGTGCTGCGCCTGTATTTGCTTGGCGTGGTGGCCGCTGCGGTGGACCTGCCGCTGGTGAATGCCTTTTATGCGCGGCAGGACGCGTGGACACCGGCCATGGTCGGGCTGGCCGGCGTTGGCGTGTACCTTGCTGCCGCGCTGGTGCCCGCGCTCTTCCGGCCCATGCAGCTGCAGGATTTGATTGTGGCCAACGCCGTGCAGCTCACGGCCCATGCGCTTTGCATGTGGTGGTTTTTGCATGCGCGTGTGGGCACGCTGGCCGGGAACGGCTTGCTGCGCGTTACGCTGCAGGCAAGCGGCGCCGCCGCCTTGATGGTGGCCGCCACGCTGGCGAGCCTGGAGCTGCTGCAGCGCTGGCAGTCGATCGGCGGGCTGGCCGGCGAGCTGCTGCTGGTGGCGCTGCCAGCCGTTTGCGGTGCCGCAATTTATTTTGGCGTGCTGCTGCTTGCGCGCGTGCCTGAGGCCAGGCAGCTGCTGCCCCGGCCGGCAGCGCACTAAGCTCCTCGCTATAATATTTTTTTGATGCCTGATCCAAACCGCCCGGCGCTTTCGCCGCATTTGTACACCGAGGAATATTTCCGCGAAGCGTGCGAAGGCTATGACGAATTTAATGAAACCAATGGCGCGCGCCTTTCACGCCGGCTGCAGGCTGCTTTTGCCGTGGCGCAGGTGACGCGCGGCATGCGGGTGCTGGACGTGGGCTGCGGCCGCGGCGAGATTTTGCGCCATTGCGCCGCGCTTGGCGCAGCCGCGTTTGGTGTGGATTACGCGCCGGTGGCTTTGGAGCTGAGCCGGCAGGCACTTGATGGAAAGGCCGTCGCGCTGGCCGGCGTGGCGCAGTCGGATGCCAAGCGCCTGCCTTTTCCCAGCGGCAGCTGTGACCGTGTGCTGATGTTTGATGTGGTCGAGCATTTATATCCATGGGAGCTGCAGGCTGCGTTCCATGAAGTGCGGCGGGTGCTGCATGCCGATGGCTTGTTTGTGCTGCATACCGCGCCCAATGCATGGTACGACCGTTTTGCATATCCGCTGGTGCGCGCCATGCGGCGCATGGGCGGCACGCACTATCCCGCCAACCCGCGCGCGCTGAACACCCCCGCGAACGTGGAGGTGCATGTGAACGAACAGAGCGCTTTCAGTTTGTGGCGCGCGCTGCGCGGGGCCGGCTTTGGCAGCCGCGTGTGGCTGGAGAGCCCGCCGCAAAACCGCACCGAGCGTGCGCCGCTGGCTGCCCTGCGCCATGTTTCGTTTCGCTGGCCGCCCTTCCGCTGGTTTTTTGAGCGCGAGGTTTTTGCCGTGGCATGGAAGCTGTGATGCCCAACCGCTGGCACGCTGCCGGGACCCGGCTGTGAAAGACCGGCGCCGGGTCGGCGACCTTTCGATTGAGGAGTTGGAGCGCGTGCTTTCTGTGCGGCGCGCTGCGGTGCGGGCCGAACGCCTGCGGCGCTATCGCGATGCGGGACGCGCGCTGCCCGGCAGCCCCGAGGTGGAAATTTCTGAGGGCGAACACCAGTCGTCGGGCTGGCAGTGGATGCGCTTGGGGTGGATGGGTAATGCGCTGCTTGCATTTGTTGAGCTGCTGGCGGTTTCG
>CANNEJ010000062.1 GCA_947503585.1 Anaerolineales bacterium
GTGATAGTGCCGGCTGTGTCCATGCGCGTATAGCTAAGGTAGTAAGATGCGTTGCCGGCTTCCGCGCTCTTGGGGCTGAGGCCGCTGTTGCCATGCGCCACAATCGGCTTGCGCGTGTCAAGCGTCAGGTCCAGCGCAAAGTCGCCTTCTTTGGCGTGCAGCTGCAGGCGCGTGCCCTCCGCGTTCAAGCTGTCTGCGCGCCAGTCTTCCAGCCACACCTGGTAGGGCGCACCGCTGGCGCCGGCCAGGTCGGCCGCACCGCGGCTAAAGCGCTCGGCAAAGTGATGCTTGTCGCCGGCGACATCGGTGATGGCAAAGTGCGCGAAGTAAATTTGGTTGGTGGCCAGGCTTGATGTGCGCGGCGGGGCTGCGCCGGGTGTTAGCCCGCGCCGGAAAAATGTAAGCTGGTAGCCAAAGTGCCGGCCGGCTGCGTCCTGCAGATTGCCGGTGTAATACCACCACTCAGTTTGGAAGTCCACATGCGGGCCATTGTCCAGTGGCAGCTGGAACGGCTGCGGCGCGTAGGCCTTGGCAAATCCCGGCACCGCTGTGCTGGCCAGCTGCAGCTGGGGCACTGCGGCGGGTGGCGGTGGCGCGGCCCACAGCCACGCAGCGCCTGCAGCCAGCAGCACGGCAAACCCGACTGCAAAGGTGGTGCGCATTGGCGTTTAGGCTGCTGCCTACTCCTGACGCAAGCCGGCAGCCACCGGCATGCGGTGCTGGCGCCAGAGCGGGTAAACCGCTGCCAGCAGCGCAGCCAGAATGCTAATCAGCAGCGCCTGCCCAAACGGCAGCGCTGGCACTTGCATTTGAATGGTCCAGCCAAACGAGCGCAGGTTGATGACATAGATGAGGACGTAGGAAAGCACGTAGCCGGTGGGCAGCGAGAACAGGCCGGCCGCCGCGCCCATCAAGCCCGTCTCCATTAGGGCGAGGCCGTTGAGCTGCGCGCGCCCGAGGCCCACGGCTTGCATGGTGGCCAGCTCGCGCGTGCGCTCCAGCTGCAGCGCCATCAATGCGCTCAACACGCCAATGAATGCAACCAGCACCGCCAGGACGCGCAGCGCATCTGTGATGGCAAAGGTGCGGTCAAACACCAGCAGCGCCTGCTCGCGCAGCGCGCGGTTGGATACAACGCTGAGCGCACTGCCCGCCAGCGCCGTGCGCAGGTTGGCGGCCACGCCATCCGTTGTGTAGCCGGGCGCCACCGAAACCGCCAGCGAAGAAATTCCGCGGTCATCCCAGTACTGGTCGTACACCGCGCGCGCCATGAAAACCACGCCCTGATCGGAGGCGTAGTCATACACCACAGCCGCCACCGGAAAAGTCTGCTCGCCGCGGTCGGTGCGCAGGGTTACGCTCGCGCCTTTGCGCGGCAGTGCGTGGCGGTATGCAAACGGCTCGCTCACCAGCACGCTGCCCGCCTGCACCGCATCCCAGATTTGCTCCGGCGTCCCGTCTTCAAAGCGGTACACGCGCCGGTCGCGCTGCATGCGCGCATCAAACACCGCGAGGCGCACCTCGCCGAACTGGCTTAAGGCGGTTGTGCCGCGAATGGTCTCTACGGTTTGCACGCCGGGCACTGCGCTTACGATAGGCAGCACCGCAGCAGAAAGGGTGGAGGCTGGCCCGGTGGCGCCGATGACGGGCGCTGTAATGAAAAGATCTGCGCTGAGCGTGAGCTCCAGCCAGTTGATGACGGTGTCGCGGAAGCTGCGGGTCATAATGCTGACGGCCAGAGTGACGCTTACCGCCACCATCAGCGCGGCAATGGCCACGGCCGTGCGGCTGAGCGACTTGCTGACGGAGCGCGCAGCCATGCGCCCCAGCGTGCCCGCCATGTGCCCGAGCGTGAAACCCGCCAGGTGCATCAGCAAGAGCGTAGTGCCGGGCACAAGCAATGCTGCGCCCAGCACCAGCATAAACATGCCCGCAAAGCCGGCCAGCAGTGAGGACGGAATAGCAAACAGCACGCCGGCGCCGCTGCCAATCAGCAGCACGGCCGCAACGCTCAGCAATGGTATCTGGCCGCGCACGCGGTCTTCCAGTGAGCTGCGGCGCATGGCGGTGACGGGCGCGACGCGCGCTGCCTCATAAGCCGGCAGCGCAGCCGCAAACAAACTTGCGCCAATGCCCAGCACCACCCCTTTGGCAACGGTGAAGAACGCCAGCGGCGCATCGCGCACGGTGCTTACGTAGTACAAGTCGTTGATGGTTTGCGTTACGAGGCGCACCGCGCTTTGCCCCAGCACCCAGCCCAGCGCCACGCCGGCAGCCGCGCCCACGGCGGAGATGACGGCCGCTTCCAGCATCACGAGCGCAAACAGCTGCTGGCCGGTGACGCCCAGCGCGCGCAGCGTGCCCAGCACCGCCCGGCGCTGCACCACCGAAAACATCACCGTGTTGTAAATGAGAAACATGCCCACAACCAAAGCCAGCAGGCTGAGCGCGGAAAGATTTAACTGGAAGGCGTCCGCCAGGTTGCCGATCGTTTTGGTTTGCTCTGTAGCCGGCGCCAGGCGCACGGAAGCAGGCAGCCGTTTTTGGAGCAGGTCCAGCTCGGGCTGCGTCGCAATCAAATCCACATAGGACAGGCTGCCTTCCATGCCCAGCAGTTCTTGCGCGGTGGACACATCCATTAGCAGCATGCCATCCAGTGCGCGGCGTAGGCCGTCCGTGCCGGGGTCAAGCACCGCCCAAATGTTCACGCGCACTTCGCGGTCATTGGCCAGCAACAGCAGCTGCCCGCCGGGCGCCAGCCCGTAGCGCTGCGCCAGCCGGATGGGCACTACTACGCTGTAGGGCTGCGTATAAAAGCCGGTGAAGTCCGCGGGCAGCGCGCTGCCGGTGCCAAGGAAGTTGCGGAAGGGCGCCTCCGCGGATGGGTCAATGCCCATGATGCGCAGCGGCTGCGCATCCAGATCCGGCGCCAGCACGGTGCCGGTAACCACGGGTGCGGCTGCGCGCAGGCCAAGCTCTGTGCGCACGCGGCGGTAAATGTCTTCTGCCACCACGCCGGAGTTGCCGCGGATCTGATGCGTGGCGCGCCCCACAATTGTTTCGGCGCTGAGCGCAAAGCCGCGGCTGGCGCTGGTGTTGGCAAGATCGATGGCTACCACCACCGCCACGCCCAGCGCCACGCCCAGCAGCATCAGCACCATCTGCACCGGGCGGCGCTGCATGTCGCGCACGCCGGTGAGCAGCAAAGTGCGGGTCAGCACCTTAGCCCGCGTCCGGCTCGAGGTGGCCGTGGGTGATATTAAAAACGCGGTCAGCCAGCGCTGCCACGCGCCGGCTGTGGGTGACAATCAGCAGGCTGCGCCCGTCGCGGCGCGTCACGCGGTCAAGCAGGTCCATCACCAGCTGGCTGTTGGCTTCATCCAGGTTGCCGGTGGGCTCATCTGCCAGCACCAGGCGCGGGTCGCATACCAAGGCGCGCGCAATTGCCACGCGCTGCTGCTCGCCGCCGGAAAGTTTGTCCGGGAATGCGTCGCGCCGCGCCGCCAGGCCCACTTCATCCAGCAGCTGCAGCGCACGCGTGGTGACGGTGCGCGCGTGTACGCCACCCGCCAGCTCGGCCGGCAGCGCCACGTTCTCGTAAACCGTGAGCGTGGGAATCAGGTTGAAGAACTGGAACACAAAGCCGATGTGGTCACGCCGGAACTCGGTGCGCCGGCGCGGCGACAAGTCTGTGACACACTGGCCGTCCACAAAGATGCGGCCGGAGTCAGGCTCGTCGATGCCGGCAATCAGGTTGAGCAGCGTGCTTTTGCCGGTGCCGCTGCGGCCGCGGATGGCCACCAGCTCGCCGGTGCAAAAGGTTGCATCGGCCGCATCCAGGATGGGGCGCAGCTGGCCGCCTTCCACATAGTGTTTGGATAGCTTTTCGAGCCGGACGACTTCGGCGGATTGCGCGGGCATGATTTTGTTGTTGGCAGCGGGTTGCTGAGCGCGCGTGCTGTGGATAACACCCGCCGGCACTGCTTCAGCGACATTAGTTTAGCAAACCGGCGGGCTCATGGCAGTTGTTGTCCAAGCTGCAGCTCTTGAAAGAAGCAGGCGGGCCGGCCAGTGTGGCAGGCGGGGCCGGTTGGGTTTACGCGCAGCAGCAGCGTGTCGCCGTCGCAGTCGGCGAGCAGCGCCACCACGTGCAGTACATTGCCGGAGGTGGCGCCCTTGTGCCATAAGCACTGGCGGCTGCGGCTCCAAAAATGCGCCTCGCGTGTTTGGCGCGTGAGGCGCAGCGCCTCGGCGTTCATCCACGCCAGCATCAGCACCTGCCCGCTGGCGGCATCCTGCGCCACCGCGGCCAGCAGCCCGTGCTCGTCAAACTTTAGTTCGGGTTCAGGGTTCATGGGTTTGGCTCCGCACGGGCAGCCCCGCGCTGCGCAGTGCCTGTTTTACATCTGCAATGGTGAGCTGCCGGTCATGGAAAACTGACGCACCGAGCGCCGCGGCAGCGCCCGCGTCCTGCAGCACCGCGCAAAAATGCTGCGTGCTGCCGGCGCCGCCACTGGCAATCACCGGCACCGGTACGGCTGCGGTAATCGCGCGCGTCAGCTCCAAGTCAAAGCCGGCGCGGGTGCCGTCGGCATCCATGCTGGTTAGCAAAATTTCGCCCGCGCCGGCGGCCACGCCCTGCACCGCCCACGCGCGCGCATCGCGGCCCGTGGCAACGCGCCCGCCGTTCACCACCACCTCCCAGCGCAGCGGCTGCGCTGCCGGCACGCGGCGCGCGTCGATGGCCAGCACCATGCACTGGCTGCCAAAGCGCGCAGCGCCGGCAGCCAGCAGCTGCGGGTCGCGCACTGCGGCGGAGTTAATGCTCACCTTGTCGGCGCCGGCCAGCAGCAATGCGCGCATGTCCGCCACACTGCGCACGCCGCCGCCCACCGTCAACGGAATGAACACGCAGTCCGCCACACGCCGCACTGTTTCAAGCGTTGTCTGCCGGCCTTCGTGCGTGGCGGAGATGTCCAGAAACACCAGCTCATCAGCGCCCCACGCGTCGTAGCAACGCGCCTGCTCCACCGGGTCGCCGGCATCGCGCAGTTGTTGAAAGCGCACGCCCTTCACCACGCGTCCGCGGTCGATATCCAGGCAGGCGATGATGCGCCGCGCCAGCATCAGGTGCACCCGCCGGGCGGCATGCCTGCAGCCAGCTCGCGCAGCAGTGCGGGCAGCTGTACCTGGCCTTCATACAATGCGCGCCCCACAATCACGCCGGCCAGGCCGGCCGCGCGCGCTGCGTGCACATCACTGGCTGCCTGCACGCCGCCGGATGCAATCACCTGCAAGCCGCTGCTTTGCGCCAGGGCGCAGGTGGCCGAAAGGTTGAGCCCCTGCTGCATGCCATCGCGCTCCACATCCGTAAAGATGATGGTGCGCACACCCTGCTGCTGCAGCGTGCCAGCCAGCGCCGTGGCGCTGATGCCGGCACCGGCGGCCCAGCCTTTGATGCGTACTTCGCCGGCGTGCGCGTCGATGCCGGCGGCAATGCGTTCCGCCCCAAACTGCGCCAGGGCTGCAGCCACTAGCGCCGGCTGCGTGGCGGCAGCGGTGCCCAGCACTACGCGCTGCACGCCCAGCTGCAGCGCCTGCGCAATGGCGGGCAGTGTGCGCAGCCCGCCGCCAAACTGCACGCGCGCGCCGCTGCGCAGGATGGCTGCCAGAGCCAGCGCGTTGGCGCTGCCATCTTCGCCAAATGCCCCGTCCAAATTGACCACATGCAGCCACGCTGCGCCGGCCGCCAGCCATTGCTGCGCAATTTGCAATGGCGCGCTGCTGTAGCCGGTCTCGCGCAGCGGATCGCCCTGCTGCAGGCGCACCACGCGCCCGGCGCGCAGGTCGATGGCCGGATACACCGTGAACTCTGCGCTGGTGTTCATCCGCGCTCAACAAAGTTGCGCAGCATTTGCAGCCCCACGGCCTGGCTCTTCTCCGGGTGGCACTGAATGCCATAGATGGCAGCGCGGCCCACAACGGCGCTGAAGCGCAAGCCGTGCTCGCACCAGGCCAGCGTATCGGCCGGCAGCGCATCGCAGTAGTAGCCATGATTAAAGTAAGCGTGGCTGCCGGCTGGCAGGCCGTGCAGTAACGGACTTTCAAATCCGGGCTGCAGCACATTCCAGCCCGTATGCGGCACGCGCTCGGGCGCGCCCACAGCAAACTCAAAGCGCCGCACCGCGCCCGGCAGCAGCCCAAGCCCGGTGTGTTCGCCATGCTCGCTGCTGCGCTCAAACAGCAGCTGCATGCCCACGCAAATGCCCAGCAGCGGGCGTTCGCGGGCCAGCGCCAGCAGCGCCGGCACAAGCCCCGCCGCTGCCAGGCCGCGCATGCAATCGCCAAATGCGCCCACGCCCGGCAGCACAATCTTGTCCGCCGTTTCCAGCTCGGCCGCGCTGCGCGCCAGCTGCACGCTGGCACCCACGGCGCACAATGCTTTCTCTACGCTGCGCAAGTTGCCGCTGCCGTAATCCACCAATGCAATCGTGGTCACAGCTTGCCTTTGCTGCTGGGCAGCACGCCCTGCCGGCGCGGCTCCAGCTGCACCGCTTGCAGCAGCGCGCGCCCCAGCGCCTTGAAGAGCGCCTCGGCCTGATGATGATCATCGCGGCCGTAAGCAACGCGCGCATGCAGGTTGGCGCGCAAGGTTACCGCCAGCGACTCAAGAAAGTGCGCCAGCAAACTGGTGGGCACTGCGCCAATCGCCGGCGTGTGCCATTCCGCATGCACCACCGCATACGGCCGCCCCGAAAGATCCAGCACCACCTGCGCCAGCGCTTCATCCATTGGCACCCACGCCGCGCCCATGCGGTTGATGCCGGTGCGCGTGCCCAGCGCCGCATCCAGCGCCTGCCCCAGCGCCAGCCCGCAATCTTCCAGCGTGTGGTGCACATCAATGTGCAGGTCGCCGCGCGCGTGCAGCGTAATATCCAATATTCCATGCAGCGCAACCTGCGCCAGCATGTGGTCCAGAAAACCAATGCCGGTGGCAATTTCGTGCCGGCCGCTGCCGTCAAGGTTTACTGTGACGGTGATCTCGGTTTCGTTGGTGCTGCGGGTAATGCTGGCTGTGCGCATGCTGTGCTCCTTGATTGAATTAGTTGCTGTGGCTGGGAAGGCTGTGCGGTGTGATGGACGGCGCGCTTAGGCAGCCGGCAGCGCGTGCAATGCGTGCAGCAGCCGGTCCGTGTGGGCGGGCTGCCCCACCGAAATGCGCACGCAATCACGCAGGGCGGGCTTGTCAAAGTAGCGCACCAGAATGCGCTGCTGCGCCAGCTGCGCCTGCAGCTGCTGCGCCGGCCGGCCCGTAACGCGGCACAGCACAAAGTTTGCCGCGCTGGGAATTGGCTGCAGGAAGGGCACTTGTGCCAGCAGGGCAGCCAGGCGCGTGCGCTCCGCAATGATTGCAGCTACATGCGCCTGCACCGCGGGCATTGCAGCCAGCGCGGCGCGCGCCGCTGCGTCGGCGGCCACGCTCAGGTTATAAGGCGGCTTGATCTTCCAAATATGTTCCACCAGGGCAGCGGGAAACGCTCCATAGCCCGCGCGCAGCCCGGACAGACCGGCGCTCT
>CANNEJ010000063.1 GCA_947503585.1 Anaerolineales bacterium
GCGTGGCGCTGCGCACTGGGAGCAAATCGACGGTGCGCTCGTGCGCTTTTTGGTTTGCGGCCCGCTGCACTGGCTGGGCCTCGCAGATTTGGCGGGCGCTGAAGCCAACGCACCGGCAAGTGAGTTCCGGCTCACGCCGCATTTCTTTTCATTAATAAGTGCCGCGGAATTCTCGGTGCTGGAAAATCCACAGCGGCTTGCGCTGCAGGCGGCCGGCACCATCACAGTTCCGGTCAGTGCACCCCGGGCAGACCGCTACCAAGCTGCGCGCCTGGCAGACTGGCTGCTGCCCCTGCAGCCCGAAAGTTATTCCTACCAGCTTACAACCGCCAGCTTGCGGCGCGCACAGCTGCAGGGCATTGATGTCAGGCAGGCGTTGGCATTCCTGCAGCGCGCCAGCGGGGCGGCGCTGCCGCCGGCCGTCCAGCGCGCACTGCAGCGCTTTGCGCAGCACCGCAGCGAGGTGCGCCTGCAGCCCACGGTTGTGCTGCGCGTGAGCAGTGAGGCACTGCTGCAACAGCTGCAGCAACACCCGCACGTGGGCAGCTTTTTGGGCGAGCGCCTGGGGCCGCTCACAGTGATGGTGCCGGAACGCAGCTGGGAAAAGTTGCGTGCCGCACTGCTGGATTACGGCTTGCTGCTGGACTGCGAGCTGGTAGAAACCGACGCTGCCCCGGATGATTAGGCGCCGCCTTGAGCCCAGCTTGACGCCATCCATTTTTCAAATAGAATCACGGGCGTGCCTTTGACAATAACGGCGCCCGCCAAAACCGAGCAGATTGAGAGCCAAGCGGCTCTCTTTTTTTGCGCCCAAACCTGATGAGCCGGCTGCGCTTTCCCGGCCTGATTGATGCGCATGTGCACCTGCGCGACCCCGGCGCCACACACAAGGAAGATTGGAGCAGCGGCACTGCCGCAGCGCTGGCCGGCGGGTTTACCTGCGTGCTGGCAATGCCCAACACGCAACCGCCGCTGACGGATAACACCAGCCTGCAAACCACGCTGGCAACAGCAGCAGCCAATGCGCACTGTGACTACGGCGTGTACGCCGGCGGAACAGAACTGAATGCGGCTGCGGTGGCAGCGCTTGCGCCGCACACCGCCGGCCTCAAGCTCTACCTCAACGAAACTTACGGCCAGCTGCGCATTGAAGACTTGGGCGCGCTGCATGCGCACATGCAAGCCTGGCCTGCCACGCGTCCGCTGCTGTGCCACGCCGAGGGCCATAACGTGCCCGCCGCCATTTTGCTGGCCATGCTTGCCAAACGCAGCGTGCACATCTGCCACGTCAGTCGTGCGGCGGAGATCGCCGTGATCCGCGCAGCCAAAGCGCGCGGGCTGGCTGTCACCTGCGAAGTAACCCCGCACCATTTACTGCTAACGCAGGCGGATGCGGCAGCACTCAGCCCTGGCCGCGCCGAAGTGCGCCCGGCGCTCAACAATGCAGCCGACCAGGCTGCGTTGTGGGAGGCCGTGCAATCCGGCGTGGTGGATTGCATTGCCACCGATCACGCGCCGCACCTGCCGGCCGAAAAAGACGGGCCGCAGCCGCCGCCTGGCTTTCCGGGACTCGAGACTGCGCTGGCGCTCTTGCTCAGCGCACCCACGCCACGGCGCCTCTCGCAGGCTCAATTGGTGGCGCTGCTGCACACCAACCCGGCGCGCATCTTTGGCCTGCCGGCGCAGCCCGATACCTGGGTTGAAGTGGACCCGCAGCAAAAATGGGAAGTCCGCGGCGCAGATTTTCTTTCGCGCTCCAAGTGGTCGCCCTTTGAAGGCTGGCAGCTCACAGGGCGGGTGCACAGTGTCTGCCTGCGCGGGCAGCTGGCGTTCGCAGACGGGCAGCTGCTGGCAAAACCCGGTAGCGGCCGGCTGGCCGCACTGCCGCCCGTATAATTTTTTAGCCGCAGCAGGAGCACAGCATGGAAAACCACAGCAACCCGGGCAGCAGCCCCATCAGCCGCCATCTGCCATTTGGTGAAAAGCGCGACAGCCGCTTCTATGGCCAGCACATCCTAACGGTCGCGCAATTTGACAAGACCGATCTAGCCACAATTTTTGAGGTGGCGCAGGAAATGCGTGCCATGGTGCAGCGCGTGGGCTCGTTTGACTTGCTCAAGGGCAAGGTGCTCACCAATCTTTTTTATGAGCCTTCCACGCGCACCTCTTCGTCTTTTGCAGCCGCGATGCAGCGCCTCGGTGGCTCGGTCATTCAAATCAACAATGTGCAGTTCTCTTCCGTGTCCAAAGGCGAGTCGCTGCCCGACACCATTCGCACGCTTGAGGCGTATTCAGATGCAATTGTGCTGCGCCATCCGGAGCGCGGCTCAGCCGACACGGCAGCCCGCTACGCGCGCAAGCCCGTCATCAATGCTGGCGACGGGCCGGGTGAGCATCCCACCCAGGCACTGCTGGACACCTTCACAATTCGGGAGGAGCTGGGCCAGCTGGATGGCCTGACGGTTACGCTGCTCGGTGACCTGAAGCACGGGCGCACGGTGCATTCGCTGGTGCAGCTGCTGGCGCTGCACAACGTGCGGCTGAACTACGTGTCCCCGGAAAGCCTGCGGCTGCCTGCCGACCTGCACGCACACTTGGCAGCTGCCGGCGTGGACCAGCACGAGCAGCCGGATCTGGCCGCTGTGCTGCCCGAAACCGATGTGCTGTATGTGACGCGTGTGCAAAAGGAACGCTTCACGGACATGGCGGAGTACGAGCGCATTCAGGGCAGCTATGTAATCAACGCCGCGCTGCTGCGCAGCGCGCGCAAACGCATGATTGTGATGCACCCGCTGCCGCGCGTCGGCGAGATTGACATGGAAGTCGACAACGATCCGCGCGCTGCGTATTTCCGCCAGATGGAGTATGGCATGTTTGTGCGCATGGCGCTGCTGGCTTTGGTGCTGGGCAAAGCGTGACAACCGCGCCGCCCTTTTTTGCGGCGCTGGCGCAGCGTGCCCGCGCATGCAACTCGCTGCTGTGCGTGGGGCTGGATCCGCACCCGGATCAGCTGCCCGAACCAACCGCCGCAGCCGCGCGCGATCATTGCCTGCGCCTGATTACAGCCTGCGCCCCTTACGCTTGCGCTTTCAAACCCAACAGCGCATTCTTTGAGGTGCATGGCGCAGCCGGCATGCAAGCCCTGGCAGATGTGATTGCCGCCGTTCCTGCCGGCATCCCCGTAGTGCTGGATGCCAAGCGCGGCGACATCGCCAGCACAGCTGCAGCCTACGCGCGCGCCGCGTTTGACACATTGGGTGCGCACGCCATCACCGCCAGCCCTTATCTGGGTGCTGACTCGATTGCGCCGTTCACAGCCCGCGCCGACCGCGGCGTGTTTGTGCTTTGTAAAACGTCCAACCCCGGCGCTGGCGACCTGCAGCTGCTGACCGTTGGGGACGAGCCGCTCTTCATGCAAGTGGCGCGGCGCGCACCCGCCTGGTCGCAATCCGACAACATCGGGTTGGTGATGGGCGCCACCGACGTGCCGGCACTGGCGCAGGTGCGCGCCGCTGCGCCCCAGCTTTGGTTTTTGGTGCCGGGCGTTGGCGCGCAAGGCGGCGAACTGGCCGCTGCGCTCCATGCCGGCCTGCGCGCGGACGGGCTGGGCGTACTGCTGACTGTATCGCGCAGCATTGCCGAAGCCGCCGACCCCGCTGCCGAAGCAGCGCGCCTGCAAAATGAAATCAACGCGCTGCGCAAAACCAATGCAGTACGCGCCGTGCCAGCGGCATCCGGTGTGCAAGCCTTGGCTGCCGCGCTGCACACCTCGGGCTGTGTAAAGTTTGGCGAGTTCACACTTAAGTCCGGCCAGCAATCGCCCATCTACATTGACCTGCGCCGCCTCGCGTCATTCCCCGCAGCGCTGCACACCGTAGCACTCGCACTTTTGCCGCTGCTGCGCACGCTGTCCTTTGCGCGCATTGCCGCCATCCCCTATGCCGCGCTGCCCATCGGCACTGCCGTCGCCCTCGCCGGCAACTTCCCGCTCATCTATCCGCGCCGCGAAGCCAAGGCCTACGGCACGCGCGCAAACATCGAAGGCGAATGGCAGCCCGGCGAAACTGTCGTCGTGCTCGACGACTTGATTACATCCGGCTTGAGTAAACTGGAAACAATCGCGCAACTGCAAAGCGCGGGATTAGTTGTGAAAGATATTGTGGTGTTGATAGATCGCAGCAATGATTCCGCAGCGGCACTTGCCGGCACCGGCTGCCGCCTGCAGGCCGCTGCCACAATCCGGCAGCTGCTGGACGAGTGGCTGCGCGCCGGCGCTGTGGACAGCAGCCAGCACGCCAAGGTGCTGCGCTACATCGCGGCAGCACCGGCCGGGTGACCAGCTTCTATCCTGCGCTGCGCCCGCTGCTCTTCCAGCTGGATGCGGAGACAGCGCACGCAATTGCGCTGCAAGCATTGCGCGCTGTGCAGCACACGCCGGTGCTGCTGCGCATACTCACGCGCATGTTTGCGTTTGAAGATGCGCGCCTGCACACCGAAGTATGCGGCTTGCGCTTTCGCAACCCGGTGGGCATTGCTGCCGGCTACGACAAGAACGCGGTGTGCGTACCGGGGCTGGCCGCGCTGGGCGCCGGGCATGTGGAGGTTGGCACGCTGACGCCGCTTGCACAACGCGGCAACGCGCGGCCGCGTGTGTTTCGGCTGGCGCAAGATGCCGCGCTCATCAACCGCCTGGGGTTTCCCAACGCGGGCATGGCGGCAGTACTGCCACGCCTGGCTGCACAGCGCGCCCGCGGCCTGCGTGCGCCTTTGGGCATCAATATCGGCAAAGGGCGTGACACTCCACTGGAGCTTGCACTCGAAGATTACAGCACCCTGCTGCAACAAGTGCATCCATTTGCAGATTACATTGCCATCAACATCAGCTCGCCAAACACGCCCGGCTTGCGCACTTTGCAGAGTGGCGCTGCCCTTGCGCCATTGCTGGGCGCACTGCAGTTGCTGCGCCAGCAGCACTGTCCGCGCCTGCCGCTATTTGTAAAGATCGCGCCGGACCTCAGCCCGACACAACTGGACGAACTGCTGGACGCTGCGCTCACTAATAAAATTGACGGCGTAATTGCCACAAATACCACCACCGCACGCCCGCACTTGCGCAGCCCGGCCGCGGGCGCAGAAGGCGGCCTCAGCGGCGTGCCGCTCCAGCCGGCGTCAAACGCCGTAATTCGCCACATTCGCCAGCATTCCGGCAGTAAGCTCACCATTATCGGCGTCGGCGGTATTGATTGCGCCACAGCGGCGCTGGAAAAATTACGCGCCGGCGCAAACCTGCTGCAGGTATATACCGGTCTCGTTTACCAAGGTCCGGGCCTGCTGCATGCCATCAACCGCGGCCTGGTGCAAACGCTCGCGCAGTGCGGAGCGCGCTCACTGGCAGAGCTGGTGGCGGTGTGACACGCTGTTGCTCAAGCGGCGCGGCTCTGCGCAGCTTGGGCACGCGCACAACTTGTACAGAGTTGGCTACGTGCGGCTGAATTTACTATCCTGCGCCGCTGGCGCAAGCGTTTCCTCCGGCGAAAACTGCCATCTGCGACAGATCTATGGGTTCCCTGTGATTTTCCCGCTGTCAGTTGCGTATCATATCCGTGATGGACACTAATCAATTCACTAATCTGTTGCGGTCGCACGCCGGGCTGATACACAAAATCGCCTATGCTTATTGCCAAAATGTGGCGGATCGTGAAGACGTCGTCCAGGAAATCGCATTGCAGTTGTGGCGTTCCCGCGACAGATATGACGCTCGATTCAAGGAAACAACGTGGACTTACCGGATCGCGATCAACGTCGCCATCTCGTTCCACCGTCGACACCGTCGGCATCATCAGGGCCGGCTATCTCTCGACAATCCTGCCATCACCATTGCGGCCTCTTCGTTCGAGTCCGGCGCCGATGTTGAATTGCTCATGAAGTGCATATCCGATCTCGGTGACCTCGACAAAGCGCTGGTCTTGCTTTACCTCGACGCGCATGAACACGCCGCGATCGCGGAAGTGCTTGGGATTTCTGTGTCCAACGTGGGCACGAAGCTGCAACGAATCAAAAACAAATTGCGCGTGCAATTCGAGCAAGTCACGCACTCGAACCAAACGGAGACACCTTATGCAACTCGATGAAATGAAACAGGTATGGGCCGCGCACGGCGCGATGCTGGAACAAAGCGTTGTGATCAACGAGCACTTGCTTCGGGAGGTGATGCTGCGCAGAGTGCAGACCGCTTTTACATCCTTCCAAGTGTGGCGGATCTTGGAAGTGATAATCGGCGTGGCAACGATCATGGCTTCGATAGCCGTGCTCGCCGAGCATGTCACCGACCCACGATATGTGATCGTGGCGGGAGGCTTGGCCCTGCTCGTCGCTGGTGTGACGGGTCTGTGCATGTACGCATTGGTTCAGAGTATTGGAATCGACTACGCCGCCCCAGTCACGATGCTCCAACGCAACGTTGAGCGTATCCGGCTTGCGGAGTATCGGGCTTTCAAGTGGGCCTTTCTAGTAGGCAGCCTGGCTTGGTTACCCGGCGTGCTGATCCTCTTTGAAGCGCTGACAGGTTTCGATGCTCTGGCTCGCATCCGCCTGTCATGGCTGGGTGCCAATGTCATCTTCGGGGTGCTGTGCCTTGGTTTTGGGCACGCCCTGTCCCGGCGGTATCTCGAACGCGCCGAGCTGAGCCCATGGGCACGAAATCTTCTAGAATCTGTGTCTGGTCGCGCGGTACAAACTGCCACGCAACACTTGAAGGATCTGGCGCGCTTTGAACGTAGCGAATGACACGTAAGTCCAGAAAATAACGGGAATTTGAAAATCCCGAGCGGCGGAACGGGCGGGCTTATGAAGTCAATGGTTCTTGGCCGGGTGGTTCAAAAGTCTCTAGGTTACACAGTGCAAACGGATGCTACAGAAAGCATATTGAGGAGCAGTAGCCTTCGGGGTAATTTTGGCGACACACTCACCGGCTCTTCACAAGCAAGCGTTATGATAATATGAGCCTAAGACAAGATCTTGCCGTCAGTGCGTTTGCTAAAATGGGTGGCGCTGTGCAATATCGAAACGCACATAGATAGACTCATAACACTAGTAACCACGCACAAATGTAGCAAGATACACACCGCAATAGATAACCACCACGCTACATAATGGAACTAAGTTCGCAAGCAAAAAAGTCAAATGTCCAATAGTACAAAAGTGCAGGAGGGCACCGGTGCCAAAATGTACGGTTGGGCTCAGGACCTCTTCCCGATCCACCGTAGCATTACCGGCGCTGGCGTACGCGAAACACTCGCTTACTTGGGCAACCTTCTGCCGGGGTTGGTTGTTCACGCAGTGCCGTCGGGCACCCAAGCATTTGACTGGACTGTCCCGGATGAATGGACCATCCGCGACGCCTTCATTGCAGACGAGGCGGGAAACAAAGTAGTTGATTACAACAACCACAATCTGCATGTGGTTGCCTATTCCGAACCAGTCGACACCTGGCTCAGCCTCACCG
>CANNEJ010000064.1 GCA_947503585.1 Anaerolineales bacterium
GGCGCAGGTGCGGATGCCGCGCTGGTGATTGTGGTACCGGCCCAGTTGCAGCAGCTGGCGCAACTGTTGCCCACAGCGCCGCAGCTGCGCATGCTGGTTGTGGACGGGCTGGATGCCCTGCTGCGCACTGATGCCGCGCCGGCGCTGCGCACGCTGCTGTCGCAGCTGCCGGCTGGTGTGCAAACTGCATTGTTTTGCGATGAGGCGGCTGACGCGGTGCTGGTGCTGGCGCGCACATTGCATGCGGACGCTGCGCTTCTGCCAGTTGCCAGCGACGGCCCGGGCAGCATTCCGCAGCGCGCCTGGCCGGTGCCGCGCCCGCTCAAGATGCGGCTGTTGATGCGCATGTTAAAAGAGCTGGATGCGGCGCGCCTGCTGTTGATTGCACCGGGCGGACACATGGGCATTCAGTTTGCGCGCAAGCTGCGCACGCGCAATGTGCGCGCCAGCTACCTTGCAGCTGACACCAGCGCGGCAGCTGCCGGCGAGATGCTGCGTAGCTTTCAAAACGGGCGCCTGCCGGTTTTGATTGTGCCGGATCAACTGCCGGGCGAACTGGATGCTTCCACTATTACCCATCTTGTAAATTTTGACCTGCCACGCCAGCCCGCTTATCTGGCGCGTTTGCAGGCGGTGCCAGCTGCGGTTGTGTGCTCGCTGGTTACGCCCATGGAGGAGCAATCCCTGCTGGACCTTGAAGACAAGCTGGGCCATCCGCTGTGGCGCGATTTGGTTTCTGACTTCGACTACACCTCGGAGACGCCTGCCGAGGCGGCCCGCGGCGGTGGGTCCAGGGTTGCCGGCACTGTGGCGGAATGGGATCCGGAAATCCCGCGCACATGGGGGGAGCGCGGTGCGCCGCGCGTTGACCCGCCCAAGATGCCGCTTGAGGACTGGCAGCCGGAACCCCTGCCTGCAATTTGGTCCGAACCGCCCAAGCCACGCCGCCCGGCCGTGGCGGTTGCCGCGCCAGCCAAAGACAAAAAGGCACCCAGCCGTGGCCGCTCGCGCGCCCGGCGGCAGCGCAGTTCCAAAACCAAGTAAAGCCGCCGGCGCCCCGCATGCGCCCGGCGTCCTGTAATTATTTCCGGTCAGGCAGCATTTAAATAATGGAAATCGGCCTCGTTAAAAAGATCAGCATCGACAATGAGATGCAGGCTGCATACCTCTCGTATGCAATGAGCGTAATTGTGGCGCGGGCGCTGCCGGACGCGCGCGATGGCCTCAAGCCCGTGCACCGGCGCATCCTCTATGCGATGCATGACATTCGCGTGCGGCCGGGCACACCCTACAAAAAGTCGGCGCGCATTGTGGGCGAGGTGCTGGGCAAGTACCACCCGCACGGCGACAGCGCTGTGTATGACGCAATGGCCCGCATGGCGCAGGACTTCTCGCTGCGCTATCTGCTGGTGGACGGGCAGGGAAACTTCGGCTCGATTGACGGCGACGCGCCCGCTGCCATGCGCTACACCGAGGCGCGCCTGCATGCCATCAGCGACCCGCTGCTGGCCGACCTAGAAAAGAACACCGTTGACTTTGCAGGAAATTTTGACGATACATTAATGGAGCCGCTGGTGCTGCCGGCCGCCATCCCCAATCTACTGATTAATGGCGGGACTGGCATTGCAGTGGGCATGTCCACCTCTGTGCCGCCGCACAACTTGAACGAAGTTGTCGACGCGCTGTGCTTCATGCTGGAGCGCTGGGACAAGCTTGCCAGTGTGCAGGTGGAAGACCTGATGCGCTTCATCAAGGGCCCGGATTTTCCGACCGGCGGCATCATCATCACCAACAAAGAGGAAGAGGGACTCGCCGCAGCGTACGGCTCCGGACGCGGCAAGCTGCTGGTGCGCGCCAAGTCGCATGTGGAGGAGATGGGCCGCGGGCGCAGCCGCCTGATTGTGACCGAGCTGCCGTATCAGGTGAACAAGTCCGGATTGATTGAGCGCATTGCCGAGGCAGTGCGCGAAGGCCGGCTGGAAGGCATCAGCGATTTGCGCGACGAGTCTGACCGGCAGGGCATGCGCATTGTGATTGAGCTCTCCAAGACGGCGGAGGCGGAGCATGTGCTGCAGCAGCTGTACCGCACCACACAGCTGCAAACCACCTTTAGCATCATCATGCTGGCGCTGGTGGGCGGCGAGCCGCGCATGCTAAGCCTCAAGCAGGCGCTGCGTGTGTTCCTGGACCACCGCGTGGAGGTGGTGCGCCGGCGCTCAGAGTTTGATCTGTTGCGCGCGCGCGAACGCGCGCATATTGTGGAAGGTTTGCTGACGGCGCTGCGCCATCTGGATGAAATCATCAAGATCATCCGCAACTCCAATGACGGGGACGACGCGCGCCAGCGCATCATGAAGCGCTTTCGCCTTAGCGAGCTGCAGGCCAGCGCCATCCTGGAAATGCCGCTGCGCCGGCTGGCCAAGCTGGAGGTGAAGAAACTGCAGGATGAGTTCAAGCAGCTGCAGGCAACAATAAAGCAGCTGGAGGCGCTGCTGGCGGCGCCGCGCAAGATGCGTGCGTTGATCATTGAAGAGCTGCAGCAGGTGAAGAACATTTACGGCGACCGGCGCCGCACCGATATTGTGTCTGCGCAGGGCGCGCGCAAAGCCGGCTCCACGGCAGCGCTGGTGGCTGAGGAGAATGTTTGGGTGGTGGTCACGCGCGACGGCAAAATAGCGCGGCTGCAGGGCGCGCGCCGCCCGGGTTTGGGGCGCGCAACGCCGCTGTTGGTGGTGCGGGCCAGCACGCGCGACACACTCTTCCTGATCACGGCGCAAGGGCGTGCGGCAGCCGTGCAGGTGCAAACCGTGCCGGTGGCAGAAGAGGTTGGGCAGGGCGTGCCGTGGAGTTCGGTTTGTGCGCTGGAAGCGGGCGCACGGGTAGTGGCTGGCGTAGCGTTTCCTGTAGCGGCGCGCACGGGCAACGGCAGCCTGTTGCTGGCCGCGCGCAGCGGCATGCTAAAGAAAATTGCGCTGGCGGATCTGCCAATGCCGGCGGCGCAAACCGCGCGCGTAATGACCGTGGGCGAAGGCGACCAGCTGATTGGCGCGCGGCTTGCCCTGCCGGAAAGCGAAATTGTTTTGGCAACCACGGCCGGGCTTGCAATTCGCTTCCGCTCCGAGCAGGTGCGCGCGATGGGCCTGGCGGCAGCCGGTGTGCAGGGCATCAAGCTGGGCGGCACGCATGACCGCGTGGCGGGCATGGATGTGGCGCGCGCACGCGGTGACTTGCTGCTGGTGACTGCCAGCGGCGAGGGCAAGCGCATTGCGGTGGAAGACCTGCCGCTGCAAGGGCGCAACGGAAAAGGCGTGACAGCCATCAAGCTGACCGGCGGCGCGTTGCTGGCTGGCGCGGTGGTGGGTATGGCGGATGATGATGTGGCCGTGGTGACTGCGGCCGGCAAAGCCAAAGTGATAAAGCTGGATAAACTTCCGCGCCGCACGCGCGCGGCCCGCATGATTGCGCTCGGGTTGTTCGGGGAGAAGGAGCAGGTTGCGCAGCTGGTGCACTTTTATGAAGCGCCCGCTCCGGCAAGCGCCGCCACGCCGGCAGCTGCCGTACGGACCGCAAAGCAGCCGCCGCTCAAAGCGCCGGCAGGCCAGCGCCAGCTTTGGCCGGACAAGCGCGGCGCCAAAGCCGCAGCAAAGGGTGCGGGTGACAAGCCGCGCCCCGCAGCCAAAAAGAAAACCACCCGCAAGCGCGGCGCCAAAAAGTAACCGGCTACTTGGGCATGTCGCGCAGGGCGCGGTAGGCCGGCCGCAATCCCGGCAGCGGCTCGCCGGGCGTGGTGATTGCCCACCAGTATTGCTCTTGCTCTGGAACCCAATGCGGGTCCGCAATATAGATTGCGTTCATAATGCCAACCCAAGGGCGCCAGTGCTCACGCGCCCACTTGTAAGCGCCCGCCAAGTACTCGGCCTGCTGTGCTTCGCTAACCGCAAACCATGAGTAATCCGGATTTACCGGGTCAGTGGTCCAGCCCGTCTCCAGAATGGCCACCTGCTTTTGCGGGTCGTCATACTCCAGCATCAGCGCGCGCATGTCCTCCACGTGCCGAAACGCCATCCAGCGGTTGCCGCCTAATGGCAGCTCGGCCTGCACCTGCGCGGAGCTCACCCACGGTGGCGCCCGATAACCGGGTGCATGCACACCGAGCATGTCAAAGTAAGGTTGGGCTCCCGCAGCGTACATTGCGCGCAGGAAAGCATCATGCGGCATGGCAATCGGCGGCTCTGTGCCGGTGGGCGCCAGCCCGGCTGAGATGACTATGGCTGCCGGGTCCGCAGACTTAATGCCCGCATAACACTCCCGCAGCAGGCGCACATATGCTGCCGGGTCCGGTGGGTTGCCACCCCACTCGCGCGCAAGATTTGGCTCGTTCCAAACCTGGTAGGCGGCAACCTTGCCCTTAAAGTGCTGGGCGAAGGCTGCGCAAAAATTGCCGAAGGTTGCGTAGTCCGCCGGCGGCCCGGAGTCTGCGGTGCTGGCCGCGGGCATGGCCCAATAGGGCGGGTAGTCCAGCAGCGCAATCAATTTCAGGTTGCGGTCTTGCACCAGCTGCACCAGCTGCTCGGGCCGCGCCCAATTGAACACGCCCGGGGCGGTCTCTTCAATGTCACGCCAGGCAAAGCGCTGCTTCACCCAGCCGAAACCCATGTCTTGCACCAGCCCCAGATCGCGCTGGCCCAAATCCGGGCGCCACCACATGAACACTTGAATGCTGTACGACGGCGACGCCACCTGTGGCCATGCGCGCACAACGGGTGTGGGCACCACGATCGCCGTTGCGGTGGGCGCCGGCAATGGCGTGGGCGTGGGTCGTGCAAGCCACGGCGCTGCACAAGCCGCGAGTATTACGGCCGGCAAACCGGCAGCCACAAAACTACGGCTGCGCCAGAGCGGGCTAAAGAGCGAGGTAAGGCGTTGCATCAATTAGTACCGATTGATGCCATGAACGGGTTGCGGGCTGGATGCAATGGCGGAGTTACTCCGGCCTGCACTGCGGTTGGCGCTAGTGCGCAGGCATGCCGGTGGCGGCTGTTAGCCGGGCTGCATCGCAGCGCGCAGCGTATCGCAGGCCGGGCAGCTTTCATTGGGCCGGATGATCGAGTAGCCTGCCTGCGGATCATCCCCGAGATCTTTCTTCAAGACGGCGAAGTCCATGTTGAACACAATGATCATGCGAATATTGCCGGCACTGCGCGCGAGCTTGACCGCAGCCCCCAGATACTCGGCCTGCTGCGCCACCTTCATATTGACGGGCGGGTTCCACCTAAAGTTGGCCGGCAGTGTGCCCCACTCTTCACCGCTCAGGTAACCCAGCTCGGTGAAGCAAAGCGGCTTGGTGCCGCCCAGAATCCCAAGGTAAGTATCAAGCATGCCTTTAAAGTAGCGCGTGTAATGCTGGGAGTTTCCGCGCGGGTCGCCGGAAGTGGCGCTGGGCGGCAGCAGCCCCTCGTTGTAGTGGATGCCGACGCAATCCAAATAGTCGAGTGCACCGGACGCCACCATCTTCTCCAAAAATGGCTTGTCATCGCAGCCCATCACGTCGCCGATTGAGCCGCAACCGCCATTGAAGGCGCCGGTGGGTGAGAGCGCCGCGCTAATGACGAGTGTGTTGGGGTTGGCGGCCTTGATCCGCGTGTATGCTTTTTTCAACAACTCTGTGTAATAGGCGCCGCCCATTTTGTTGGGGGGCCACTCGCGGCTAAGGTTTGGCTCATTCCAAACCTCGATGGCATCGGCGCCCTTGGTCGCCAGGCCTTCCAGAAACTTCAACAATTGTTCCTGATAGTCCGGGTCCGTGACCCGCATGTGGTTGGCGTTATCTTTGACGCTCAGCAGAATGCGGAAGTTGTTGCGGTGGGCGTTCTCGATGTCCGGCTTAAAGTCTTGCGCAATGTCATAGGCCTGCAATTTTGCCCAGGTCATGCCGATGTTGTGCATTTTGTCTTGCGCCAACAGGCCACCATGAATTACCTGCGCACCAAGGCCGAACACTTCTGCCACGGGCACGGGAGTGGGCGTGACTTCCGGAAGGGCAGTCGGCACGGTTGGTTCAATCAGCGGCAGCACATCCGGCGTTACTACTTGCGGCTCGGCTGCAGCGGTGGCATCAGCTGCCGCTGCGGCTGCCACCTCCGGCATTGCGGTCGGTGCCGTGGCCGGCACGTCCATTCCACCCAGCGCCCAGAACAGCGTGGCAAATGTGCCGAGGCCCACCACCAGTGTGAGCGACACCCAGGCTGTGATGAACAGGCGCACATTCGGTGTGTTGGGCTGCTTGTCGGCCGGCGGTTCAAAGTTCGGTTCTTGCATCTAGTCTCCAGTATTCGGCAATTGCCGGCAATTTGCGTATGTAACGATGCATATGCTGTGCCAGCGGGGCACCCAAATCATTGCATACTGGCAGCCAGTGTGCCACACGCCGGGCAGCTGCCATCGGGCCGGATTATGGCGTAGCCCGCCATCGGGTCATCGCCATAGTTGGCAAAATCCACATTAAACACCATGATCATGCGCACGCGGCTGTTTGAGCGCGCAAGGCGCACGGCCTCACCGAGATACAACGCCTGCTCTGCGACCGTATTATTGATCGGTGGCTTCCACAGGTAATGTTTGGGGACGTAGCCCCATTCTTCGCCGCTGAGGTAGCCCAGCTCGGTGAAGCACACCTGGCGATTGCCGCCGAAGGCTGCTGAATAGCGTTCGATCATGCCGGGAAAATAACGCGTGTAGTGGTCGTCACGCGGATCAACACCGCCCCCGTATGCAGAGGGTGCCACCACACCCTCATTGTAATGTATGCCCACGCAGTCCAGGTAATTGCCGGCGCCGGCATTGGCGATGCCGGCCATCCAGAAGGCATCATCGCAGCCGCGGCTTGAGCAGCCGCCAAAAAAACCGGTGGGTGATGGCGCCGCGCTGATTACAAGAGTGTTGGGGTTGGCAGCCTTGATGGAGTTGTATGCGGCGCGCAACAGTGCAGTATAGCTTTTGGTGCTGATCTTTCCGGTAGGCCATTCGCGGTCGAGGTTTGGCTCGTTCCAGACCTCAATCGCATCGGCGCCTTGCGCAGCTAAAGCTGCCAGGTAAGCTGCAAAGGTAGCGTGGTAAGCGGGCAGATGCGGCTGGCTGCGGTCGCCCACGGCGCTCAAGAGCACCTTAAATCCCATGGCGTGTGCGTTTGCAATGGCGGCGCCCATGTCATAACCGGGCAGCGCTTGCAGCTTGACCCACGTCATGCGGCTGGCGCGCATTTTGTCTGCCGGCGCAATGCCACCATGTGTCACCTGGCCGCCAAGTTCAAACGGACCGATCGGGCGCGCGGCCATGGCCGGCGTAACCTGCGCCACCTGCGCCACCTGCGCCACCTCGGTCGCCGCCGCGCCGGCTGGCACATTTACCGGCACTGCACCCAGCGCTAGCGGCGTGCCTATGTTCAGCATGGCGCGCAC
>CANNEJ010000065.1 GCA_947503585.1 Anaerolineales bacterium
ATGCTGCGCACAACGCTGAGGCAGTACCGCTGCCCGCGTTTCAGAACGGGGATGTGGTCGGCTTGCCGCCAGAGTCGGTCATGCTGCTGCTGCTGAAGTAATGACGACTTTGGAACTTCCAGCAGCGGAGGCGGGTTTATTGCCTCGAGCTGCGGGGATGGCTCTGCGCGATCTGGTATCCGGTGTGCCGCGCCGCGCCGCTCCGTAGTCTACTTGGGCAGTATTGGGGGCGCTGGCCCGGTAGGCCAAATACTACCGAAAACTTACCCGGTTCTGCGGTTGGCTATGTTCGCGCTCGGCTCGTCGTTTGCAGCACGCGCGCTATTTCGGGTAAGCCATCAAGTATGACCCGCGGATAGTAAATTAGGTTCGCTCATTGCTTGGATGGCATCCCGGTACGCAAAATTTGCCGGCAGGCCTCCCGTGTGGATGAAAATCACCAAGTCTCGGCTTGTCAGTTCCCCCGATTCTCTTGCGTGAATTAGACCCGCGATGGCCTTTCCGGTGTACCGCGAGAATCGTGTGACTCTCGTTTTAGATCAGGTTATGTTTGATTGAAAGAAAAACGATTTGTAATAAAATTGGTACCATGACCAACTTTGAAACGAGAATTGATCTATACCCCGGCCTATTTACCGAAAGAGAAAAACCATTTCTGCAGGCAGGCCCACTGGCCGCTTCCGTTTTTCAGTTTTCAACAGGTGTATGCGCTGTCAGATTGCAAAATGAGTTGGGTGCGCTGGTAATGCTGCCCTTTCAGGGCCAGCAGATCTGGTCGGCAGAGTTTGGCAACCGCAACCTGACAATGAAGTCGGTGTTTCCGGAGCCGCGCCCGAACCAGCCATACTTGGGCACCTACGGTGGTTTCTTTTTGCACTGTGGCTTTACAGCAATGGGTGCGCCGGGCAAGAACGACACACACTCTTTGCACGGCGAATTGCCAAATGCCGCGTATTCGCACGCGCATTTAGTGATTGGCTCCGACAACAAGGGGGCTTACATAGGGCTGGGCGGAAAGTACCAGCACACTGCCGCATTGAATTACAACTATCTAGCTGCGCCACTTGTGAAGTTGTATGCTGGATCTGCGCTCTTCAATGTTGCTTTGAAAGTAACTAATTTGCGTCGGGTGGAGTTGGAGTATATGTACATGGCGCACATCAACTTCCGCCCGGTGGACAATGGGCGATTGGTGTACTGCGCGCCTTGTACACCGGAGACTGTGAGTGTACGCAAAGATATCCCAACCCACATTAAGGTGCCGGCAGGTTACCGCGAGTTTGTAGAAGAAATAGCGCGCAACCCGGCCAGCCACAATGTATTGAAGCCTGGTTTGTCATTTAACCCCGAACTCGTAATGATGCTTGCTTATCTTTCTGACGAGGCTGGGTGGGCGCACAGTATGCAAATTTTGCCCGATGGCACGGCCGACTACGTGGCACACCGGCCAGAACAACTTGATAAAGTGGTGCGCTGGATAGCGCGCCCCGCCGACCATGATGCACTAGGCCTGGCATTGCCGGCCACGGCAGGCCCAGAGGGCTACACTGTCGAAAAGTCCAAAGGCAATGTAAAAGTTCTCGCAGCACACGGCGAATGGCAGGCTGACTTAGAGATTGGAGCATTGTCTGCCGGCGAGGCGCAGGCCATGGAGGGCAAGATTGCGAAAATTCTGGCCCAGGCATGACGGTGGCGTCGGCCAGGCATTTGTTGCTGCACTTCGTTCTCGGACTGCATACTTTAGTTTCACCCAGACTGTGCTGATGTGAACCACGGCGCAACATGGTGATTGCTGATGAAATTCTGGCCGGCTGGCTGAGCCGGCTTGTGCAGATTCCGAGCGTCACTCCGGTGCAGGCTGGCGCGCGCAGCGGACAAACTGGCGAAGCTCAAATTGTCTCGGAAATTTCCAAATGGTTCAAAGCCCTGGGTGGTGAGGTGCACGTAGACGAGTGCATTCCGGGGCGGCCGAGTGTCTACGGAGTGTTTCCCGGCAATACCAACCGGTGGGTGGCGTTGGACGTCCATACAGATACCGTTGGGGTGGAACAAATGTCCGGCGACCCATTCAGCGGCGAAGCTCGCGGTGGGCGGGTTTATGGCCGCGGGGCAGTTGACACAAAGGCGAGCCTTGCGGTGGCCCTGGCATTGCTTGAGGCGCTGCACGCTACTAAATCAAAGCCGCAACCCAATCTGCTGATTGCCGCATCTGCTGATGAGGAGGATCAGGCGCGCGGGGCACCTGCTTTTGCAGAATGGGTGCGCCGACGCTCAATTGTGCTCGACCAACTCATGGTAGCTGAACCAACTGAATGCCTGCCAATTCATGGCCACCGCGGTGTGGTGCGTTTAAGGTGTGATATAGCCGGCCAGTCTGCTCATAGCGCCCAGCCGCAAAACGGAAAGAATGCCATTACCGCTGGCGCGCAACTGGCGCTGGAATTTGTGGCGGAGCATGAGCGCTTGCAGCTTACCAACCCTGAGTCTGCCCTTGGTCCGGGGGCGCTTACTGTTACGCTCATTAGTGGCGGCCGCGGGTTGAACATCGTGCCGGATGAATGCAGCCTGTCTATCGATCGGCGCGTTGTAACCGGGGAGCAGCCGGATGAGATCATTGCATCGCTAACAGAGCTGGCGCAGCGCGTTTGTCCCCTGCCGGTAAAGGTCACAAAACTTTTGGCAGTCGGCGCATTTTTACAGGCACCTGATACACCATGGCTCAAAGAGCTGGCTGCGTGCTCCGGCACTGCGGCAGCCCTGGCTCCGTATGGCACAAACGCATGGGCCTACGGCAGTTTGGCGCGCGAGTGCGTGGTGTTGGGTCCCGGTTCAATCGACCAGGCGCATGGGGTTGAAGAGTGGGTGGCGATCAGCGAGCTTTCGAAGCTGGCGCGGATCTATTCGCAGTGGTGGGGCATCTAGCTGCTTTGTGATCGGTGCAGCAGTATTTAGCGAGGTAATTATGAAACCAGTGCGGATCGGAGTGGTGGGAGTGGGCAACTTTGGGCGGCTGCATGCGCGCACACTGGCCGGGCTTGCGGAAGCAGAATTGGTTGCGCTGGTGGACGGCCGCGCAGAACGGCTGGCCCAGTTGACACAGGAGCTGCCGGGTGTGAAGGGTTACGCTGATTTAGGAGCAGCGCTGCGCGAATCGGACGCCGCAGCGTGGGTGGTGGCAACCCAGACGGCAACACACGTCCCACTCGCAGCGCAGGTATTGGCAACGGGTGCAAGCGTATTGGTGGAGAAGCCGCTGGCAGCGGACCTGGCATCAGCCCGCAGCCTGGCGCATTTGGTAGCCCCCGAATCGCGCAACCTGATGCTTGGTCATATACTTTTGTTTGCCAGTGAATTTCGCAGTTTTATACGTGAGACAAAACAACGCGATCCTTTGGTTTACTTTCATTCGTTTCGGCACCGTCCGACCACAACCGCCGACCTCTTCCCGGGCGAAAATCCTTTCCGCTTATTGATGGTTCATGATCTCTATATGGCTTTTGTTCTGGCACAGGGCGCAGAGCCCGTTCGGGCAATGGGCAGGCTGCATCCCAGTGCGGCAGGCGGCTTCGATCTGGCGCGTGGCGAGCTGGAATGGGCCAATGGTTTATGGGGTTCTTTCACAACCTCGTACCTGACGCCGCCCGGCATGGCGCCCGACGGCTTTGACCGGCTTGAGGCATTTGGTAAAACCTGGGCAGCACGCCTCGAAATGAATCCGCGTCCCTTCACACTGTGGTCTGATCGGGCTGAGTGGCCGCTGGCACTGGACATTGATGATGATCCGGCAGCGCCGCAAGGATGGATGGCGGAAGAGCTGCGCTGCTTCTGCCGGGTTGTGCAAGGCCAGGCCAAAGTTCCATTTGGCGCGCGCTATGAGGACGGCTTAAAAATTCTTGGCTGGCTGGAGCGCTTGGAGCGCTCTGCGGCCGATGATGGCGCAGTGTGTTAGAGATGCTTTGGATTGCATTGCGCCGATGCAGTGCTGATTTGGCCGCAGTGCCGTAGACCGGACGCAAAATGACTTGGGGGACTTTTAATGTTAAATGCTGAAAGCCGGGACCGGGACTTCCCCTCCCTTAAGAAGATGACCTACTTGAATACTGCGGCCGAAGGAATTCCGCCCAAGGCAGTGGGCGCTGCGCTGGAGCAGTACGCACGCGACAAACTACTGGGGATGGATGGCCGCCTCCAGCACTTTGCAGAGCTGGAGGCTGCGCGCAGGCTGACGGCGGAGTTTTTTGGCCTGACAACTGCAGAAGTGGCGATTTGTTCGTGCAGTTCCGAAGCCTTCAACCTTGCTGCGCTTGCGCTGCAGCTTGCTGAGGGCGATGAGGTTGTGATTAACGACCTTGACTATCCGGCCGGCGCCACACCATGGCTGCAAGCCAACTGCCCGGCAACCGTGAAGATTTGGCGTTCACGCGCGGGCGAGCTGCATGTTGCGGACCTGATCCCGCTGTTGGGAACACGTACGCGCCTCGTGACCACCTCCCTTGTTAGCTTCTTTAATGGTTTTATGCTATCCCTTCCGCCTGTCGTGGAGGCGGTGCACACGCACTCGCCGGCGCTGTTTGCGGTTGATGTGACCCAGGCGTTGGGGCGCGTTCCGCTGGAGCTTGGCGGTGTTGATTTGATTGTTAGCAGCACCCACAAGTGGATCATGGCCAGCCACGGGGGTGGTCTGGTGGGCGTGCCGGCGGCGCGCGCTGCAGAGTGGACGGTGCCGGCCGGGGGATGGTTTCACCTGAACAATCCGATGCCACTAGGTCCGGGTCGGCTTGACCCGGTGCAGAGCCAGGCGGGTGCACCCAGCTTTGCGGTGGGCATGCCGAACTTTCCGGCCATCTACGCCATTAGAGCCGCGTTGGATTATCTTCAGGGCGTGGGCGTTGCTGCAATCGAAGCCACGGCGCGGCCGCTGGTACAAGCTTGTTACGCCGGCATCAAACAGCTGCCGGTTGAAATGCTAACTCCGGCCGGCGACGCGGTTCAAGCCGGCATCATTGCGTTCCGGCATCCGGAGATGGAGGCAATCCAACGAAAACTGCATGCGGCCGCTATTCATGTGATGGCCGCTGCCGGCCGGGTGCGCATTGCATTGCATGGCTACAACACCATGGCTGATGTGGAGCATTTACTGGAAACGCTTGCTGCGGCGCTGCGCGATGTCAATGCGGGCTGATGCGCATTTGCATTTCTTCCGGCCGGGCTATGCGGCAGTGCTGCCGGATAGCTGCCGCCGGCAGCTGCCCGATGAGGTTACTTTGTATGCGGCACTCGCGCAGCAGCTTGCGATTCAACAGGTACTTGCCGTTGGCTATGAAGGCCAGGCATGGGCCGCCGGAAACAACATTTATCTGGCCGAACTGGCAGGCGCGCAACCATGGATCAGGCCGGCTGCCTTCGTGGGAGATCCGGCGCAGCTTGATATTGCCGCGTTGGAGAAATTGGCCGCGCAGAAATTTGTTGGGTTGAGTGTGTATGTATTTGATGATGGGATTGAGAGCGCGCTCGCCCGGGTTGATGCAGCGGTTTGGGCTTGGCTTGAAAAGCGGCGCTGGCTCATAAGTGTAAATTCGAAGGGTGCGCGCTGGGCGGCATTTGTGCCGGTGCTCGAGCGCCACCCGCAGCTGCGGCTTCTGGTGTCGCATTTGGGTCTACCCCCCGCTGTTGAAGGCACAATGACTGAAGCGTCTGTACACCAAAGACTGGGTTCGGTAAAGGCGCTTGCTCGCTTCCCCGGTGTGTGCGTTAAGCTGAGTGGGTTCTATGCGCTCACCGTCCCGGGCTATGACTACCCGCATCGCAACGCGTGGCCATACGTGGCAGTGCTGATTGAAAGCTTTGGCGTGCAACGGCTGTTGTGGGGCTCGGACTTTAGCCCAAGCTTGGAAGTCGTCAGTTTTCCACAAACCATCGGGTTGCTGGCACAGATGCCGTTTCTAACTGACAAAGACCGCGAGCAGATTGAGGGAACGAATCTTTTGCGGATTTTGGGTGAAGTGTAGTTTCTAAGTTACTATTGTCTTCTCGAGGGTAGTGAGCGTTTCTGAAGTGTTTGGCGGAAAAAGAAATTTCCCAGATGGGAACAGATCTTTGCGGTTTTTGAGTTTTAGCCAGAGGGTAAATTGATGCAATCGCTGTTGGGTAAGGTAGCTGTGGTGACCGGGGGTGCGCGTGGAATTGGACGCGGGATAGCCTTGTGCTTGGCCCAAGAAGGCGCCAATATCGTTGTCAATGATCTGCGGGCGGTCGATTCACGCGGTGTGGTGCTTGAAATTGAGCAGATGGCTCAGCTGGCGCTTGCCTTTGAGGCAGATGTTTCGGATCGTGGCCAAGTCACCGCGCTTTACGAGGCTGCGCTATCACACTTTGGCCGCCTAGACATAATCGTTGCCAACGCAGCAATTTCTATTCGGGAGCCAGTACTAGATGCCAACTGGCAAAATGTACTGCGAACACTCGAGGTTTCACAATTTGGAGTGTTCCATACATGTCAGTTGGGGGCTCAGCAGCTTGTGAAGCAGGGAAAGGGCGGAAAAATTCTTATCGTTAGCTCGATCCTCGCGGAAATACCCATGCCAACAAGTGCTGCCTACAATATGGCTAAAGCAGCGATAAGCCACCTTGGCCGCACGATGGCTGCGGAGTTAGCCTGCCATCGGATCAATGTGAATATTATTGCGCCTGGACACATTGATACACCAGGGGAGCGGCAATTTGCGAGTGAAGAACAACTCCAGCAAGCGTCTCAGAATATACCGTGGGGGCGACTGGGGACGGCCCACGCAATAGGGCGGGCGGTGGCATATCTTGCGAGTGAGGATGCTGATTACATTACTGGTACCACCTTGGTGGTTGATGGTGGCTACCGAATGGGTATGCGGCTCCCAAGTGATTAGAACTGTTCGGGGATTACAAAATATCTATTCGGTGACATAGCTTAGTTTATTAATGGCAACATGGGTTATGCATTGTGATGAGTGAAGAGATTGATGGCGGGGCAATGGAGTAAGTAGGCCGACCAACTGGCTGTGGGTAGTTTGCCCCACGAAAAACTAGGTGCTCGTAGGCGCAGGACGCGTTACGAGCCGATTCCCGGTTTTACTGGACCCCAAAGTAGAAGACATCCGCGCTGCGCTTCGGAGCCTAATTGATCTGTGGGTGATTCGGAATTGGCCCGTTTGGTACACGACCGCATAATTTATGTAGCTATTACCTGCGCTTGCAGCTTGACGAGCCGTGCCCCAAGAATCCAAGGCGCTAGAAAGGTTCCGCTTGTACTGCTGACTGAAACATCCGAGCTGCGTCCCAACCCTGTCCATCAGCGATAATGGGGGCGCATGCGCAGGGAAACGGCGTGGCACACCATCCGGCAGCTGGACGCGGACACCTATCAAATCAGCGAGCCGCTCGGTGCGGTG
>CANNEJ010000066.1 GCA_947503585.1 Anaerolineales bacterium
CATCAGGCGCCCCAGCACGCTCTGGCGGGAAACGGAGTCTGCCGGAAAGTTTGTGTCCGTGATTACGAGGTCGTCACCGTGGCCCATGCTGCGCAGTGCATACAGAACGTCTGCGTTGAGAAATGGATCGATTGATTTCAACATACTGTGCTCCTCCTGTGTTTGCACTGCCACTTTACCAGAGATTTGGAGGGTGGGTATTATGTGGCGACTATTCTGTCTCGCTTTAGCACTTTTGGCTCGCTGTGGCAATCTTGTGCGCTAGTGGCGACGCATAAATTCCAAGGCGCACTAACAGATACTGCGAATGCACAATTGTGTAAAGCCTTTTTCATGCGAACCAATTCCCCTTATCGCAATCCGGTAATAGTCTTTCCCCACTGCAAATCCCACAATAGGTACGCTGCGCAAAGACCTAAGTTCTAGTTTAAAATATTTATCAGGAACACTTATGCGCGTCCTAATAATGTCCGACATGGAAGGCATCAGTGGCATCGTCACCTGGCAGCAGGTGAACGGCTCGCCCGATCCGATGTACCAAGAGGGGCGCCGGCTGTACACAGAGGAGATTAATGCCGCAGTGCGCGGTGCGAAAGCCGCCGGCGCCACCGAGATTGTGGCGGTCGATTGCCATGGCGCCGGTGGTGACTGGTCCTTCAACTCGTTTGTGCCGGAGCTGTTGCACCCGGACTGTGATTGGGTGGCGCATCACCCGTGGTCGCGCTATACCGAGCTGCTGGAGCAGGGCTGCGATGCCTGCCTGCTGGTGGGCATGCACGCGCGCAACAACACACCGGACGGCGTGCTGTGCCACACGATATCCACCGTAAAGTGGCACAACCTCTGGTTCAACGACACGCTGGTGGGCGAGAGCGGCATCAACGCTGCGCTGTGCGGGCATTATGGCTGTCCGGTTGCGCTTGTCACCGGTGATGAAGCTGTAGTGCGTGAGTGCCGCGAGGTGCTTGGGGATGGCTTTACCGGTGTGGCGGTCAAGCGCGGATTGTCACGCTACTCTGCGCGCCAGATTCCGCCCGTGCGTGCGCGCCAAATGATTGAGGAGGGCGCGCGCAATGCGCTTGTTAACTTGAAGGCGGTGAAGCCGTATGTGCCGGCGCGCCCGACGACGATCACTGTGGAGATTTCCACTGTGGACAAAACAGCCGAGTTTACGGGCCGGCACGGCGTTGAAATTGTCGGCCATAACAAAGCCGTAAGCCGGGCCGACACCTGGCTGCAGGCTTGGGATCAGATCTGGCATTGGTAGTGCTTTTTGCAGCAACGCCCCGGCGCGCAATTCGTTCAGGTAATTCCTATGTGGCGCAGCAAGTTGGATTGTTGGACCTTGATGTATTCGGCCTGAGTGCGACCAAACGCGCATGAAGGTTTACCTCGCCGGGCCGCTGTTCTCGCAAGCTGAGCGCGATTGGCTGAGCAGCCTTGCTGCGCGCCTGCGCGCTGATGCAATCGAATGTTTTGTGCCGCACGAAAGTTTTTCCGGTACTGAACCGGGAAGCGCCAGTGTGGTATTTGCTAAGGACCTGGAGGGAATGCGGTCCTGCGATCTCATGCTGGCGTGGCTGGATGGGGCCATGGTGGATGATGGCACCGCTGCTGAAATCGGCATCTTCAGCGAGTGGGTGCGGCGCGGTGAAAAACTTGCGGTGATTGGCTGCTGCACAGATCTGCGCCAAATCCGGCGGCGGAGTCTCGCCGCGCACGCCGGCTTGAATCTGTTTGTGGCGGGCGCCATCCTGAGCGCCGGTGTGCTGGTTTGGTCAATCGACGACGCAATTGCGGCTGTAAAAAAATTCTCCTAAGCCGCGCCTTCCAAATCAGAGCGCGCGGTTGAAAATTCCAGCCGGCAACCATGCGGGCACCCCGCATCTAACCCGCTAACCGCTTGGTTTTAGGCAGGCGCGGTTGCGCCACCAGTCGGCGACAATCCGGGCCGCGGCGCGGTATCCTCCAAAGCTATGCAAGCTGCACCCATTATCAAAGTTGACGGGCTGGTGAAGCGCTACCAGAAGGCCGAGCGCAACGCCGTCGATGGCGTCTCGTTTGATGTGGCCCCCGGCGAATTCTTCAGCCTGCTGGGCCCCAATGGCGCGGGCAAAACCACAACCATCTCAATCCTCACCACCACGCTGGCACCCACCGGCGGGCGCGTCACCATTGACGGGCACGACCTGGCAACAGACGCGGCCGGCGTGCGGCGCAGCGCCGGCATCACATTTCAGACGCCCAGCCTGGACCGCAACCTTTCTGCCGAAGAGAACGTGCGCCTGCACGCCATCCTGTATGGCCTCTATCCGTGGCGGCCCACCTACCGCACCATGCCCGCTGCGTATCGCCAGCGCCTTGGCGAGCTGGCAGAGGTTGTCGGGCTGGGCGCAGATATTTTCAAGCCGGTGCGCACATACTCGGGCGGCATGCGGCGCAAGCTGGAGGTGGTGCGCAGCCTCATCCATCAGCCGCGCGTTTTATTTTTGGATGAGCCATCCACCGGGCTTGACCCCGCCAGCCGGCGCGACTTGTGGAACTATCTCCTGGAGATGCGCCGCACCGCCGACACGACGCTGTTTCTTACAACGCATTATCTGGCTGAGGCCGAGGATGCGGACCGCATCTGCGTCCTGTCCCGCGGCCGCATCATTGCGCTGGGAACCCCGGCTGCGGTGACCACGTCACTGCTGGACCGGTATGTACTGTTGGGCGCAACAGATGCCCGTGCTTTGCGCAACGAGTTGAGCGGCAAAAATATCGCCTGGCAGGAACATGCCGGCGGCAGCCCGTATGTGCGCGTGGCGGCCAATGAAAGCGATGTGCACGCGCTGCTCAAAGCTATTGACACGCCGCTGACGATGGTGCGCACGGTGCTGCCGACGCTGGAGGATGCGTATTTGGCGCTCGTTGAGCGCGATGAGCTGGACCTCGGCGCAACCAGCGGGCCGGCCGGCATTGTGCTTGGTGCGCCGGCAGCGCCCAATGGAGATGGCGTGGCGGTGGCGAAGACACGCGCGCAACCCGTGGCGGCCGGGCAATGAGTCTCGCGCACGAGTTCAACGCGCTGCTGGCAATAGCCTACCGCGACCTGCTCAAGTTTCTGCGGGACCGCTCGCGGATGGTGGGCACGCTGGTATTTCCGGCGGTGTTCATCCTGATTTTGGGCGGCGCCTTCGGCGCGGCAGCGCAGTCCGGCTATCAATTCGAATTTCAAACGTTCATCTTTTTTGGCGTGTTTGCGCAGAACATGTGGCAATCCTCTGCCACCGGGATTATTTCACTGATCGAAGACCGCGAGAATGATTTCAGCCAGGCAATTTTCGTGGCACCGCTTTCGCGCTACACCATTCTGGGCGGCAAGATCCTTGGCGAGTCGCTGGTGGCGTTGACACAGGGCATTGTCATCTTTGTCTTCGGGCTGGTGATTGGGGTGCGCATGGCCCCAAGCCAGGCGCTGGCGCTGATACCGGTTGCAATCGCCATCTGCCTGTACGGTGGCGCGTTCGGCCTGATTTTGATGGCCAATATGAACTCGCAGCGCGGCGCGCAGCAGGTGTTCCCGTTTCTTTTGCTGCCGCAGTTTTTTCTCGGCGGCGTCTTTACCCCGGTGGACAAGTTCAACCCCGTCCTCGCGTTCCTCTCGCGCATCAGCCCGCTGCGCTACGCGGTGGACCTGATGCGCGGCGGGTACTACGGCAGCGTAGAAGGCAGCGCCGGTGCCGTGCTTGCATCACAGCCGTTTAATCTGGCGGTGATGGCGGTCTCGGGCGTCGTCTTTGTGATGATTGGGACGGCGGTATTTGTGCGCAAGGAGCGCACGCGCTAGGCTGCACCGCGCATCCCCTGAAGTTTGCTGCCGGTTAGCGGGCGGAAAAAGAAACTAGCGCAGCATTGCGCCCGGCGGCGGGGAGTACGCGCACCGTTTAGCAGCTGCCAGCGGGCCGGCAGCTGCCAAACCGTTTAGCTGCCGGTGGTGGCTGCGGCGGGCTGCCGGCCGGCTTCTACAGCCAGTCGCCGCGGCGATTTCTGATTCTCCGGATCCAGGCGGCGGGTTATCAGGATCGTGATTGATGCAAAGCCCGCGGCAATCAGAAATGGAATCTCGTAGCCCCAGAAGTTGAGCACGTAGCCGGTGGCCAGTGGCACCACGACTGCCGCCATGTGCTGCATCGTCAAGCCCATCGCCAGCGATGGCGCGATCTCCGCCGGCACCGCGATTTTTCGCAGATACGTGGCGGCGCCGATGTTGGACAGCGGCGCGATAAACATGTAGATGATGTAGCACAGGCACGCAACTACCACGTTATCCACCAGGGCGTAACCGGTGAGGCTGATGATGTAGCCGACGTTGACCCACGCCAGCACCGGGCGTTCGCCGTGCTGGTCAATGAGGCGGCCGATGCGCGGGCCGGTGAGCATGCTGAGCGTGGTGGTGAAGATGAGCACGGCGGAAATTACCGGCACGCCCAGCCCAAAGTGATGCACAAGCACCCACAAGCCAAATGAAAACAGGATCTGCTGGCGCGCGCCGTCGAGCAGGTTAAGCAGGTAGTAGTAGCGGTAATCGCGCGTCAGCACAATCGGGTCGCGCTGCGCAGCGTCACTGTCAACCCGGCCATCCTTCAGGTTTGGAAACCCGAAGATGGCAATGGCGGCCACCAATGCGCCGGAGCCGGCAAGCATGAATGCCGCCTTGAAATCCAGCCAGGCAAACTGAAAGCCCACAAAGACCAGCAGCATTGCCAGCAGCGCCCCGGCGCTGCCAATTGCGGTTAGGCGCCCGAGAATGCGGCCGGCGCGCCCTTCGGTGGTCAGGCTCATGCCCAGTGCGTAGTTGGTTTGCAGGTAGGTGTGGTAGCCCATGGAGCTGATTACAACCCATGGGGCCACCGTCCAAAAGTCCACGGAAAATCCAAAGGCGACATAGCCGCCAGCCAATAGCGCGAGGGCAGCAGCCGACAGCTTTGGCAATGACACGCGGTAGAGCGCCGCTGCTAGAAAGATCAACAGGAAGCCGGGGATCTCACGAATTGCGGTGATGTAGCCAAACTGCGGGCCGCTGAGCTTGAGCACCTTCTCAAAGTAGTTGGAGACGATGCTCTGATGCGCGTTCAATGCAAAGCCGAACGCGAAAGCAGCGACAGCGATCATGATCGCGCCACGCCCCACGGGCGAGTTGCGCTCCTGCCAGACGCTCTGATACCAGGCCGGTTCGGCTTGCATGCGGCTACGCGATTACTTGTCGCCCGGGCAATCGAATGTTTTGCGGCTCATTATTGTTTGGGGCTTGCGGGAGCGCTTAGTATAAAGTAAATCAGCGCGCGGCGTATGTTTTTTGGCGGCATCCGGCTGGCGGCCTCGCGCTTTGCAAGGCTGCCGAGCAGCGCATTCAAGGCCGGCAAACAAAGGCTGCTTTCCCGGGTTGTTTCTGTGCTAACGTGGAAGAAGATTAAACTTGAAGCCTCCCCCGCATGATAGACCGCTTTCCAAAATATTTGCGCCACCCCTATTTGCTGCTCACGCTAACGGCGTTGTTCTGGTCTGGCAATGTTGTGCTGGGCCGCGCCATTCGCGCCGACGTGCCGCCGCTGGCGCTGGCATTCTGGCGCTGGGTGGTGTCACTAATGCTCACGCTGCCAGTGGCGCTGCCACATCTGCGCCGCCAGTGGCCGCTGCTGCGGCGCGCTTGGAAGCCGGTGGTGGCGCTGGGCCTGCTGGGTGTTGGCGCTTACAACACCTTTGCCTACATTGCGCTACAGTCCACGCCCGCCACCAATGTTGTGCTGCTGAACTCCTTTATCCCGGTTGCAACGCTCACACTCTCCGGGCTGTTTTTTAAGCAGCAGCTGGGGCGCCGGCAATGGGCGGGCGTACTGCTTTCGTTATGGGGTGTGGTGGCAATTGTCAGCCGCGGCAACTTCACGGATTTGGCCGGCTGGCATTTCAACATTGGCGACTTGTGGATGCTGGGTGGTATCTGCGCCTGGGCGCTTTACACGCTTGGTTTGCAATGGCGGCCGGAGGGGGTGCACCCCATGCTGTTGCTCGCGGCATTTATCACCGTGGGCCTGCTTGCGCTCGCGCCCGCCTACGCGTGGGAAATTTTGAGCGGTCGCGTGATCGTTTTGAGTGCCGGTGCGCTGGCGGGGGTTGCGTACGCTGGAGTCTTTCCGGGGTTCATCGGATACATTTTCTACAACCGCGCGGTGGGCGAAGTGGGGGCCGGCAAAGCCAGTTTGTTCATCCATTTGATGCCAGTGTTCGGAACCCTGCTGGCAGCAGTGTTTCTGGCAGAGATCCCGCAGCCTTACCACTATGCCGGGATCGCATTAATTATTTCTGGCATCTACCTGACGACAGCGGCGTCACGGGCGTAAGCCCGCTGCTGTAAGCGTTCTGCAGTTTCCCGTTTGGTCGAGGGCGCTTGGGAATAGCCTCAGGTAGTTCTGGTTCCGCAGACTGGCACGGGATATGATTGACAAGGTGGAGCCAAAAGCTCAGCCAAGCCAGCCTGTGCCCGTGAATTTAAAAAAAGTTTTCGCGATCCATCCGTGGTCGTTCCGGCGCCTGCCAACCATTGCGGCTGCCGCATTTGCAGTTGTTGTTGCGTCCGTCGTCTACTGGCGGATCGTGCGTGGCTACCTTCCAATCTGGTCTTATGTGCCGTTTGAAGCACCGCCGGATTGGGTGCAGGCGCTGAATGCATGGCGGTGGCTTGTGCGCGTAATTGTGGCTGGCGCGTTGGCAGTGCTGGCGTATGCTGAATGGGCGGCAAAGCTGCCCTCGGGATGGCTGCGCGGGCTGCTTGAGAACCGCAAGCGCCTGATGCTTGCGATCTTGGCCGCATCTGCTTTGTTTGGCAGCTACTACCTGCAGCCGGGTCACCTGGCTGCGGGTGATGCCATGCCGCACGTGGGGGCAGTGTGGGTGCTCGGCCAGTCGATAGAAGCCGGACAACTCCTGCCTTACTGGTCAAACTATGCGGCTTTGGGCCATCCATTTCTTCAGTTTTATAGCCCGCTCTTTTATTACATAGTCCTTGCGGCTAGCTCTGTATTTCATGATCTGGACAGCGCCGCGCAGATGGTGCTGCTGGCAGCGCACGTACTGGCAGCATTTGCCATGTACCACTATGTGCATGAGCTGACTGGCTCGAAGCTGGCAGGCCTGGTTGCGGCGCTGGCATGGAGTTCAAGTTTTTACCATTATCACAATGCGGTTGCATTGGGCAAGCTGCCCACCGCTTTGTTTATCGACTTGTGGCCGCTGCAGTTTTTCTTAATTGAGCGGCTGCTGGCCGGGACCGGGCCCAGACTGCGCAGTGCAGCGGCTTTGGCGCTAACGGTGGGCGCAATGCTGTGGACGCACATGTTATACGGCGGGCTGGCCAT
>CANNEJ010000067.1 GCA_947503585.1 Anaerolineales bacterium
TCAGTCCGAAGGCGATCCGTGCCAGGAACCAGAAGAGGAACGGCATGTTGAATTCCCGGGCCGAAAGATTTTTGAAGTTGCGGGCGATCAAGTCGCCGTAATTGATCGATACGGCACGGACTTTCACAAGTAACTCATTGTCTTTGGGAGCCGGTTTTTCAACTTCGACGAGCTTTAGAACATCGGGCGATCCATATTGAACGTATTTAATGGCTTTCATCTGTTTGCCTCAAAAGTGATCTGATTTACCGGCTTGCTCGTAACTGCACGAAATACACGCCAAGAAGTAGCGCACGAGGGTAACACAGGATGGAGTGCATCCTCTTTGCTACAGAACGCCCGTGCGTGTTTGAGCGGCCAGCTGCACGGCCCGGATTTCACCAAAACCCCTCAAAAGAACGGGCTTCTGAACCAGTAAGCTGGCGGAAGGGCGTCAAATCGTGCAAATCTGCTACTCGCCCGCGGAACCTACATCTTCAGGATAGCTGCAGCTGTTTTGGCACAAGCGGCTTGGTCTCTCGCATCATTTCACTACTCAACAAAAACTTTGCCGCGCTCGTCATAAGCAACCCCCGGATGGTGCGTTGCTGTCAGCAGAGAAAGTGTTAATCGGGCCCATTAATCCCCCATTTGACAGACCCCCACCCGAATGCTACACTCCCTGCGTCGTACCAAGGCAAGTCCTTGCCCGCGACCACGAGCGCCGACGGAACTGGCGCTGAGCCCTCAGTTTCACAATAATTTAGTCTGACCTGCTTTACCACAAGCCGCATTGGGGCTTGATATCACAAACCTAACTCTTATCTACTCTGATAGGCGCGCCATTCTGGCGGAAGCACTGGCTGCGCATTCACCCGTCTGAAAACCCGCACACATAGGAAACGAGAGACCATGAACTTCACCGAACTTGAAAGCAAGACTTTAGACGAGCTGCGCGGCATCGCCAAGGACTCCGAAATAGTCGGTTACAACCATATGAAGAAGCAGGATCTGGTACTGCGCCTCATGCGTGCCCATGCGGAAAAACGCGGCCTCGGCTTGCGCGGTGGGGTACTGGAGATTGTCGATGACTCGATGGGCTTTCTGCGCGGCGGCAATCTCATGCCCAGCCACGACGACATCTACGTCAGCCAGTCGCAGCTGCGGCGCTTTAGTTTGCGCACCGGGGATATGGTCATCGGGCAGGTACGCGCCCCCAAGGACTCCGAAAAGTACCACGGCTTGATTCGCGTTGAAAGCGTCAACGGCTTGGATCCCGAGGAGGCCAAGCGCCGGCCGCACTTTGAGGCGCTTACGCCCATCTTCCCGGAAGAGCGCTTTGATCTGGAGACCAATCGCTACACAATTTCCACGCGCATGATCAATCTCGTGGCACCCATCGGCAAGGGGCAGCGCGGCCTGATTGTGTCGCCGCCCAAGGCCGGCAAGACTACGGTGCTGAAGGAGATAGCGAACGCTATTTCCAAAAAGTACGAGCAGGTACATTTGATGGTGGCGCTGATCGGCGAGCGCCCGGAAGAAGTAACCGACATGGACCGCTCGGTGGATGCCGAAGTGGTGGCCAGCACATTTGATGAACCCGTCACATCGCATGTGCGCACAGCCGAGATGGCGCTGCAGCGCGCCAAGCGCCTGGTGGAGACCGGGCGCGATGTTGTCATTCTGCTGGACTCGATCACGCGCCTTGCGCGCGCCTACAACCTTGTTGTAACGCCGTCCGGCCGCACGCTGTCCGGCGGCCTGGATCCCGCAGCGCTTTACCCTCCCAAGCATTTCTTTGGCGCAGCACGCAATATTGAAAACGGCGGCTCGCTCACCATTGTGGCCACCTGCCTGGTGGACACCGGTTCGCGCATGGACGACATGGTGTACGAAGAATTTAAAGGCACCGGCAACATGGAACTGCACCTCTCGCGCAAGATGCAAGAACGGCGCATCTTTCCCGCTTTTGATATTGAACGCAGCTCCACGCGCCGTGAGGAATTGCTGCTGGGGCCGGACATCACACCGCGCGTCTGGTTGATGCGGCGCATGTTCAGCCAGATGACCAGCCCGCCACCGGCGGGCGCTGCCATGGATCCGGCCAACGCCACAGATGCAGTGTTGCAGCAAATGCGCGGCACAGAGAACAACATCGAGTTTCTCGAACAGCTCGGAAAAATTAACGGCTGACGCTGTGGAAGAGCTGTCCCCGGCCGGGCTCCTGCGCTGGCTGCGCGCTCGCGCGCCCGGGCTCGTCTATCACGCCGGGCTGGTGGGGATTGTGGGTGCGGCTTTATGGCTGGTGCGCACCAACCCGCTCAGCTGGCTGCCGGCGCGGTTGGATGCAGCCCTGCAAGCCGGCGCCCAGCCGGCAAAAGCGGAAGCAGCCACCGGGTTGTGGCCGGCGGGCCTGCTGCCCGTTCCACTACAGCCGCCGCCCGCAGTGCGGCGCATCGCCTCGCTCCACACCAATATTCCCGCGCGCCTGCGAAAGGACATCGTCACCTATACAGTGCAAGCCGGCGACACACTTTTTGGCATTGCTGAAAAATACGGCATCACGCCCGAGACCATCTTGTGGGGCAACTATTATTTTCTCAAAGACGATCCGCATTTGCTGCGCCCCGACCAGCAGTTGTTCATTGCGCCTGCCAACGGAGTGCTGCGCGTGGTGCAGGCCGGCGACACCATTGAGGGTCTCGCAAAAGCCTATCTCGCGTTGCCGGAAGACATTATCAACTGGCTCGGCAATGATCTTGACCCGGATGCACCCCAGCTGACCGAAGGGCAGATGCTGCTAGTGCCGGGCGGGCAGCGCGAGTTTGTGCGCTGGGTCATTCCGCAAATCACGCGCACGCAGCGCAATCCGCTGCCGGTGGGCGCCGGGCCGGGCGCCTGCCCCGGCGGTTACTCTGGTGGCGCAGTGGGCGGCGGTTTTTTTGCGTGGCCATCCAACAACCGTTTTCTCTCCGGCACCAACTTCACCAGCTATCACCCCGGGATCGACATTGCTGCGGCCTACGGCGACCCTATTTACGCTGCTGATAGCGGTGTGGTGGTGTTTGCCGGCTGGAGTAATTACGGCTATGGCAACATGGTTGTCATCGACCACGGCAACGGCTGGCAAACTTTGTACGCACATCTTTCGCAGTGGAATGTTTCTTGTGGCCAGTCCGCGGCCCAGAAAAATGTAGTCGGCCTCGCCGGCAGCACCGGCAACTCCTCCGGGCCGCACTTGCACTTTGAAATGCAATATGGCGGCGGCCGGGTAAACCCCTGGAATTACCTGCAATGATCCGCGGCGTGATTTTTGACTTGGGGGATACGCTGATCCTTGGGCGCAGCGACGCAGACTCCGCCGCCATTTGGGAAAGCATGGCTGCCGGCTTGACGGCTTGGCTGCAACAAAACACAAACACGCTGCCGGACCCCGCCGTCTTCCGGCAGCGCTTCTTGCATCACAGCGCCCAGGACAAACTGCGCCGCGACGTAACGCATGTGGAATACAGTACGGCGGCAATTTTGGCGCAGGTGTACAGCGAGCTGGGCTGGCCGCTGCCTGCGCCCGCGCAGGCTGCTGCTGCGCTGCATGCCTGCTACGCGCCAACCGAGGAGCACTGGGAACCCACCCCCGGCGTGCACCAAATGCTGCAAGCGCTGCAGCAAGCCGGCTGCCGGCTGGCAATTGTGTCCAATGCAGGAGACAGCGCCAATGTGCAGCGCCTGGTTGACCGCCACAATCTGCGCGCATATTTTGACGCGGTTGTGGTCTCCGCAGATTTGGGAATTCGCAAGCCGGATGCGCGCATATTTACTGCGCTGCTAAACCAGTGGCAACTGCCGCCAGCGCAGGTGGCCATGGTGGGCGACACGCTGGCTGCGGATGTACTGGGTGCGCACAACGCCGGGCTGCGCTCGGTTTGGCTGCGCACGCGCGCAGCGCGGGCTGACAACGTGGCGCACACAGCCGGCATAATTCCGGACGCCGCCATCGATACGCTGGCCGAGCTGCCCGCCGTGCTGCGCAACTTACCAGAGCATGCGCAGCGCGAGCCAAAGTTGTCCGTCATTATTCCGGTTTTTAATGAAGCTGCCACAATTACGCAACTGGTGGAACGCGTGCGGCGCGTGCCCCTGCACCTCGAAGTGGTGCTCGTAAACGACGCCTCCACAGACGGGTCGCGGGCTTTGCTTGACCAGCTGGCCAACGCGCCTGACACAGTCATCATTCATCATGCACTGAATCGCGGCAAGGGCACGGCAATTGCCAGCGGGCTGGCTGCTGCCAGCGGTGCGGTGGCCGTCATTCAAGATGCCGACCTTGAGTACGACCCGCAGGATTTTGTGCGCATGCTCGCACCCATCCGCGAAGGCCGCGCCCAAGTGGTGTACGGCGCGCGCAACCTTGAAAGCCAGCGTCCGCTTATGCGCTTTGGCAACCACCTGTTAAGTGCGCTAACGCGCATTTTGTACGGCTCGCAATTGTCAGACATGGAAACCTGTTACAAGATGATGACGCGGGCGGTGTACCTGACGCTGGCGCTGGAATGCCGGCGCTTTGATGTGGAGGCAGAAATTACGGCGAAGGTGCTGCGCGCGGGACACCACATTCACGAGGTGCCGATCCGCTACACCGCGCGTTACGAGAACAAAAAACTGTCCCCAATGGATGGCCTGCCGGCCCTGCGGGCGCTTCTAAAATATCGCTTCTTCAGCCGCTGAAGCGCGCATGCCTCGGTGATTCGCAATGGATTTGTTTGAGCATGGGCTGCAGCAGCGCTTGCGCAGCGAAGCACCGCTGGCGGCGCGCATGCGTCCGCGCACGGTGGCGGAGTTTGTTGGCCACGCAGAAATAATCGGCGAAGGCCGCCTGCTGCGGCGTGCAATTGAAGCCGATCGGCTCTTCTCCTCGATCTTGTTGTGGGGCCCGCCCGGCAGCGGAAAAACCACGCTTGCCAATGTAATTGCCAACAGCACGCGTGCGCATTTTGCCACGCTCAGCGCTGTGTTGAGCGGCCTGCCCGCACTGCGGGAAGAGATTGCGGCCGCCCAGGAGCGCCGCGCGCTGCATGGCACGCGCACGCTGCTGTTTGTGGACGAGGTGCACCGCTGGAACAAGGCGCAGCAAGATGCATTGCTGCCGCACGTGGAGAACGGCACCTTCGTGCTGATTGGAGCCACGACCGAAAACCCGTATTTCGAGGTGATTGGCGCGCTGCTCTCGCGCTCGCGTATTTTTCAACTGCAGGCGCTGCAAGATGCGGACATTGCGCTGCTGCTGGAGCGCGCTTTGCAGGATGCGCTGCGCGGGTACGGCAGCCGCCAGGTGTCTGTGGATGCACAGGCGCTGGCGCATCTGGTCAAGGTGGCCGGCGGCGATGCCCGCAACGCATTGAATGCACTTGAGCTGGCAGTGGAATCGACGCCGCCCGATACAAATGGTGTTGTGCGCATCTCGCTCGCCGTGGCCCAGGAGTCAATCCAGCAGCGTGCAGTTTTATATGACAAAGATGGTGATGCGCACTACGACACGGTCAGTGCGCTCATTAAATCCGTGCGTGGATCCGATCCGGACGCAGCGCTGTTCTGGCTGGCCAAGATGCTCTACGCCGGTGAATCGCCGCGCTTCATCATGCGCCGGCTGTTGATTCTGGCGGGCGAAGACATCGGGTTGGCCGACCCGATGGCATTAGTCGTCGCCAGCGCAGCCGCGCACGCATTTGAATTTGTGGGCATGCCAGAGGGCGTGTACCCGCTGGTGGAGGCCACCTTGTATCTGGCCACCGCGCCAAAATCCAACAGCGCCACCCACTACTTCAAAGCGCAGCAAACGGTGATGGTGCAAGGCGCGCAGGAAGTACCGCTGCATTTGCGCGATACCAACCGGGACGGCGCCAAACTGGGGCACGGTGCAGGCTACGTTTATCCGCATGAGCACGCTGGCCATCACGCTGGCCAGCAGTATCTGCCGGCCGCACTGCTGGGTACTTACTTCTACCGGCCTTCAGCGGAGGGCTATGAGGTGGCTGTGTCCGAACGCCTCACGCGCTGGCGCAGCGCCCAGCGCGCTGCGCTCGGTATCACCGCCACCAGCGAGCCAGCCGATTTGGATGAGCAGCAAATTCTCAAACTCAAACGCCAACTGGGCGCTGGCTAGCCAAACGCAAGCCGCGAATGTGCTTGCGCCGAAAGCTTCTGGGCGGTGTCAGCGCATCCGGCTAAACTCCGCACATGGCAAACATGTGGTCCAAAGCAGACGCAATTGATGCGCGCATCACGCGCTGGATGGCAGCGCAGGGCATCCGCCTGTTGCGCATCAGCCTCGGTGTTGTGTTCTTGTGGTTTGGCGCGCTCAAGTTTTTTGCCGGCCTCAGCCCCGCGCAGGACCTTGCCACCCGCACCATCAGCACGCTCACCTTTGGCCGCATTGCGCCGGGCACTGCACTACTGCTCCTGGCAACCTGGGAATGTCTGGTCGGCCTCGGTCTTATCCTGGGTGTCTTCATGCGCGCCACATTGCTGCTGTTGTGGGTGCAAATGCTAGGCACCGTTACGCCACTGATCCTCTTCCCCCACGAAACTTTTGCGCAAATTCCATACGCACCCACGCTGGAAGGGCAGTACATTATTAAGAATATCGTTTTGGTGAGCGCGGGAATTGTGATTGGTGCCACCGTGCGAGGCGGCCGCCTCACGCCGGGAGCTGGTGGCCAACTCCCGCTGGCTGCCGGTATGCCGGCGGGAGCGATTGAACCGCCTGACGCCGCGCGATAATCGCTTACGCTCTCGCCGTTAATTCGGCAAGCGCTGCACAAGCCAGGCCAATAACCTCGCCCACACTCAGGGTTGACTATGAGGCGCAGTTTATCGGCGCAAACTATTCATCTGTTATTTTGTAAGGTGGGTTGTTGATGTAACGTGCACTTAGAGCCGCACGCAACAATTGGTGAGCAGTCGCTAAGCTCAGGCAATGTCCCTCTTGTAGTGGCTTGATGATAAGCCACACAGCAAACGCGCCCTGTGCGTTTGCGCACGCCATCAACCAATCAAAAGTGGCGCTGGTTTTGGTGGTGCGGGAACGGGAATTGACTTTGGTTCCAACGTGGGCGTGACAACTGGTGCCGCCGCCGGTGGAGCAACCGGCGTCGGGATTGCGGGAGCTATGGTGCGCGGCTCACGCGCAGGCAATGGGGGGCCAGCCGCAATGCTCACGAGTGCAACCAGCATCAGCCACATGCTCGCTGATGCACAGGCAGCCAGGAAATACAAAGTCCAGGGGTGTGTGCGGCGCAGAGGCCGCTGTCTGGTAGGTTGCACTTTTGGTGGTTCGGCAAGTACCGGCTGCGGGTTGCAATCAATATCGGCGGGATACTGATCTGCCTCTGGTAGTCCTTGGCGCAAAGCCAGTTC
>CANNEJ010000068.1 GCA_947503585.1 Anaerolineales bacterium
GCGAGCTGCGGGCGTTTGATGCGGCAGCCTGGCAGGCGGAGAGATGAATCGGCGCGCGTGAACGCTGGTTATTAGAGTCTGGCTGATTAATAGATAGTTGAGCGCCCGCAGGGCGCTCTTTGTTTTGCAGATTTCAATTTTGCGGGCTGGGTCGGGGCATTTGCGAATACTGCCCAAGTCGTTGGCATAGGGAACTTGCTTATGGATTTACAGTCGCCTGCAAGACCAGCTGTCCATTTTCAATTTGAAGGCCGGTCACGTCGAACGGTAGGTTGAGTGTTGCGGGAGAAATCTGCTGCTGTAGTTGGACGTCAATTTGGGCACGTAGGCCGTCCGGCAGCGCAATTGCCCCGGTTTGAACATCCTTGATGACGAAGGTGGTGGTGCCGTCTATTGTGAGCGGCTCGGCGACGACCGCAATTGAGACCGGTACGCCCGCCACATCAATGGTGGAGGTAGCGACTACGCCGTTATCCACAAGGTGCAGCTCCAGATTGTCAGCCTTTATCAGGCTGTCGGGAAGCTGGCGCAGTGCCTCTGCGGCCTTGCTTGTAAGCTCTGCCTCGGTAAAGGTTACCGAAACTGCTTGCGCTGTTCCGGTCTGTTTGGCAGCATCCACGGCTTGCTGCAGAGTAGCGGCTTTCTGATCAAAGGACTTCACCGCAGCCGGCGAGATTGCCACCGGACTTAGGTTACGGGCAATGGCTGGCTTTTGGCGGGCGGCAATATATGTTGCTCCACCGATCGCAAGCGCAATGCATAGCAATGCAATAAGAATTCGGTTGATGGTTCGCATGGTATTGGTTTAAGGAGAATTTAGCGAAGATGAAGTTCGGGTCAGTAACGCCCGAATTGGATACGTTGAGGTGGTACCGCGTGCACGGCGGTCTGGTGGCTGCGTGCTTTGGTTAATGGACCGTCCAGCCTCCATCGATCGTAATGCCGGCACCTGTGATGAAGCTTGCGGCATCACTTGCCAGAAACACTACCAGCCCGCCAAGCTCTTCGGGGTTACCCCAGCGCCCAAGTGGAATTTTGGCAATAAACAATTTGTAGACATCCGGATTTTCCGAGAGTGTTCGGTTCATCTCTGTGTGGAATGGCCCGGGCAAAATGCAATTCACAGTCACATTGAACGGCGCCCACTCCAGTGCCAGCGTGCGCGTGAGTTGCAGCACCGCGCCCTTGCTGGTGCTGTAGGGGCTGCGGTCCGGCATGCTGATTATGGATAGCGCTGATCCCATATTAATTACGCGGCCTTGCTGGCGCTGTTTGAAATGCGTAGCCAGCGCGCGGCACATTAGCCACGGGCCGGTCACATTTGTTTCTTGCACGGAGCGAAATTGGTCGAGCGTCAGGTCTTCAATTGCACCACGCACATTTACCCCGGCGTTGTTTACCAGAATATCAACGTGCCCAAAATCTGCGATCACCTGTTCTACCAGGGCCTGCACCTCTTCCGGCTGGGTTACATCGCAAGCGAAGCCGCGGCACTCGCGGCCGGTCAGCTGCGAGAGGGCTGCCGCTGCCGTTTCGGCCGCGGCGGCTTTGCGGCTGACAATGGCAACAGCTGCGCCGGCTTCCGCAAGCGCTTGTGCCACAGCATATCCAAGCCCGCGGTTGCCACCGGTAACGAGGGCAACGCGGCCATCCAAACGGAAGCGGTCAAGGACTGTCATTGTTCGTGGGAGTTTGCGCCGTGCGGATTGTGGCGCCGGTCACTGCGCAGTATATCCGCCGTCGATCATCAGGACTGCGCCGGTGATGAAGCGCGCGTTGTCAGAAGCGAGGAACAGGAAGAACTGCGCAATTTCCTCAGCCTGCGCAATGCGCCCGATCGGATGCGCATCGCCGAGGCGCTTCATAAAAGCAGCCGCATCGCCGGATTCGGCAGCCGCCTGCTGCAAGAGCGGTGTGTCCACGGTGCCCGGACAAATGGCATTAGAGCGGATGTTGTCGCGGGCGTACTCAATTGCCATCTGGCGCGTAATCTGAATTACCGCACCTTTGGACGGGCCATACGCGCCTTGCAGTGGCATGCCGGTGACGGAAGAAATGGATCCGGTGTTCAGGAACAGCCCGCCGCCCTGCGCTTGCATAACCGGCAGCACATGGCGCGCGCTAAAGTAAATGCTCTTTACATTTGTGTTCATGACCGCGTCCCACTCTGCGGGCGTGTGCGTGTGAATTGGCTTGACGGGCGCAATGCCGGCATTATTCACCATGATGTCGATGTGCCCGAATGCAGCCAGCGCAATGCGCGTGTACTCAATTGCGGTTTGTTCAACGCTTACATCACCGCTCACGGCTTGCAGCGCTGCGGCATGTTTCGCGAGCAATTCTGGCGGAACCGCTTGGGCGTTGCGATCCACCCCCACCACCTGTGCGCCAGCCTCCAGATACAGGCGCACAATCTCCGCGCCAATGCCAGATGCCGCCCCGGTCACAATCGCAACTTTGCCGTGGAGATTCATGCTTGCACTACAAAACCATCATCCACATTGCTGGTTTGGCGAGTCATGTTGCGGGCTTGAAGCGCTGCGAGATGGACTCGCATGGTCGCATCGTCCGGCGGAGTTTGCCAGCGATTGAGCGAAAAAAGCCTCGCAGTCTTGGCAGCTGCCCATGTGGTGAATGGCTGCTGGTGTGCCGGCAGCTGCCGCTGTGACCAAGCCTGCCACACTGCTTCGTTCAGTTCTATTTGTGTTGTGCCGGGGCAAATTGCGTTCACCTGCACATCATACTCGGTCAGGTCCGTGGCAGTGCACTGCGAAGCGTTATCACAGCAGCGTTACTGACACTGAATGGTGGGTCGGTTTGCGACCCTATTTTCTTGGCGCTGGACGCCGGTAGGGAGAATTGTCGCGGGAGGTGATTCGGAAAGGCGCGGTGTAAACGAGACAGCGACATTGATGGCGCCGGTGTCCGGGAGCGCTCGTCCGGGATTAGTTTAGGAGCGCAGCTCCCGCGCTGTCTGTGCCGTTGAGCTGCGTGTTCAAATCCACCTTTTGGTGTTGGCTGTTATACAAGTCAAAGTAAAAGCCGCGCGCTGCCAAAAGTGAGGCGTGCGTTCCCTGCTCCACAATTCGGCCTTGATCCAAGACGAGCACAACATCAGCATTGCGAATGGTGCTCAAGCGATGGGCGATCACAAATGCCGTGCGGCCGGCCAGCAATTTCTCAAACGCCTGTTGGATCAGGCGCTCGGTGCGCGTATCAACGCTGGATGTAGCTTCATCCAGAATGAGAATACGCGGGTTGGCAAGTGATGCACGCGCAATTGCGAGAAGTTGGCGCTGGCCCTGGCTCAAGCCGCTGCCGCGTTCGCCAAGCACGGTGTCATATTTCAGCGGCAGCCGGTCAATAAAACTATCGGCGTGCGCCAGCACGGCGGCTGCCACCACCTCCGCGTCGCTTGCGTCCGGCCGGCCGAAGCGGATGTTGTCCATTACGCTCGCGCTGAACAGGAACGTGTCCTGCAGCACGATGCCAATCTGGCGCCGCAGGCTTTCCGCAGTCACATCGCGCACGTCGATGCCGTCAATCTTGACTGAGCCCGTGCTGGCATCGTAGAAGCGCGGCAGCAAATTAATTATTGTTGTTTTGCCAGCGCCGGTGGGGCCGACTATGGCAATTGTCTGGCCCGCCTCTGCTTTGAAGCTGACATTGCGCAGCACGGGGGTGCCGGTTGTGTATTCGGCTGAAACGTTTTCAAATACCACTTCGCCTTTGAGGGTTGGTATGCGGCGGGCACCGGGGCGATCCATGATCGATGGCTTTTCATCCAGCAGCTGAAAGATGCGCTCACCGCCCGCAATCGCACTTTGAATATTGGTCCACAGGACGGCAATCTGCTGAATGGGCTGGTTGAAGCGCTGCGAGTATCCAATGAAAGTGATGATCAAGCCGAGTGAAACGCTTGCGCCGAGCAGCGCTTCGCCGTTTAGCAAAAGCCAGCCGCCGCCGGCAGCCACAATGGCAAGCGCCAGGTACCCCAGTGCTTCCAGGGCCGGGGCGAGTGCGCTTGTGAACGCCACCGCGCGCACGTTGGCATCGCGGTTGGCAGCGTTGGTTGCACGGAAGCTGTCCAGATTCTCATCAGCCCGGTTGAAGGCTTGCACCTCGCGCACGGCAGAGATGGACTCTTGCAGTTCTGCGTTCACGCTGCCCAGCTCGGCCCGCGAAATGCGAAATGCGCGCCGCGCTTGATTTGAAAACCAGACGGTGGTGACGGCCATTACCGGCACGACCGCAAGGCTCAAGAGGGCGTAGGCAAAGCTTGCGGCCAGCATCTTGTATGAAATCCAGCCGATGAGCAATATTCCGCCCAGCACATTGACCAGTGCAAAACTGAACGCCTGCCCAATTGCTTCGGTGTCATTCGTAATCCGGCTCATCAAGTCGCCGACTTCGTGTTCAGAGTAATAGCCAATCGACAAGCGGTGGAGATGGGCAAACAGGTCAACCTGAATATCGCGCAGAACGTGTTGGCCGGCGCGCGCCATAGTAAAGAAGAGCAGTCCGGTAAGCGCGGAGATTGCTGCAAAGACTGCAATGGAAAGCAGTACGAGCTGTCCAAGGCCGGCAATTGCGCTATCGGTGGACATCTTTTCCAGCTCGGCGGTATCAACAAAGACATGCTGCCAACCAAGCCAGTGCGCCACTTTTGCGCCAGTGGAAAGCTGCGACAGATCTGCGCCGTACCAGCAGCGGCTGGCTGCACCGGCAGCTGCTTGCTGCGCAAGGGCGGCTCCGCCAAATGCGCCAGCTATTGGTTTTGCAATGTAGCAGTCAACAGCCTGGCCCACCAGCTCTGGCGTTAGCACCTGGCCCCATGTGGAAATAACTACAAGCACAGATACCACCGCCAATGTTGGCATAAAGCGGCTGAAGTACCCGCCGAAGCGCGCCAGCGTGCGGCCCAGGCTTTGCGGCCGCATTTGCTCCTGGCTCATAAGACGGCGCAGGCCGTCGGGTCCACCAAACATTTGTTTAGGCCTCCACAAGTTGCTGCGCGGGATCACCCGTCAGCTGCGAGCGGCAGATCTCCGCGTAAAGGCCGTTGTTTTCAAGCAGGTCAAGATGCCGCCCGCTGGCCACAATTTTGCCGCGGTCAAGCACGAGTATCAGGTCCGCGTTAATCACAGTGCTGATGCGCTGCGCAATGACAAAACTTGTGCGGCCGCGCATCAAGCGGTCAAGGGCCGCCTGTATCCGCGATTCAGTTTGCAGATCGACGCTGCTGGTGGCGTCGTCCAAAATCAGCAGGTGCGGATTGAGGAGCAGGGCGCGTGCGATTGCAATGCGCTGCTTCTGCCCGCCGCTGAGTGTGGAGCCACGCTCGCCCACGGGCGTGTCGTAGCCGGCGGGCATCGCGTCAATAAAGTCGTCAGCCGCCGCCGCACGCGCTGCGGCTTGCACTTCAGCCAGCGTAGCGCTGGGCCGGCCAAAGGCAATGTTCTCGCGGATGGTGGAGCTAAAGAGGGTGGTCTCCTGCAGCACAATGCCAATTTGGGAGCGCAGTGAGTCCAGCGTCACAGAGCGCAAATCAAGCCCGTCAATCATGATGCTGCCCGAGCTGGGATCGTAAAAACGTGGGAGCAAATTGATGATGGTTGTTTTGCCGGAGCCGGTGGCACCCAATAGCGCCACGCACTGGCCCGGCTCCACAGTGAAGCTAACTTCGCTGAGCACCGGTTCGCCGCCGCCCGGATATTTGAACGTGACGTTGTCAAACGTGACGCGGCCAGAGACTTCCGGCAGCGTGAGCGCATCGGGCTTGTCCTGCACATCGCTGGTGGTATCTAGAATCTCAAAAATGCGCGCGGCCGACGCGCTGGCTTGGCCCAGCTGTGTGATGATGATGCCAAACTGCGCCAGCGGCAGAAAAAGGTAGATGAGATACAAGCTGAATTCCTGGTACTCGCCCAGCGTCAGCGAAGCATTGAGAATCTGTTTGCCACCAAAATACAGCACAGATGCCTGGCCAAGATTGGCAACCAGCAGCACGACGGGAAAAAGAAACGAGAAGACGCGCGAGACTGTCATCGACTGGCTGAGCAGGTTGCCCGCCGCCGTGCGGAACTTGGCCTGCTGCATTTCCTCGCGGGCAAACGCTTTAACAACCTTGATGCCGGCGAGGTTCTCTTGCAGTACGGTGTTGAGATCGGAGATGCGCGCCTGAACTTTGGCAAACAGCGGCTGGCTCACAATTCCAAATATCATAAAGATGATCAGCGCAGCCGGAAGAATAGGCATGCTAACCAGCGCCAGCTGCCAGTTTGTGGTCAGCAGTAAAGACAGCGTGGCAACCAGCAGAATGGAAGCGCCAGCCAGTTGCACCAGTCCCTGGCCAATGAAGAGGCGGACCTTCTCAATATCGTCTGTGGCGCGGATCATCAGCTGGCCGGTTTGGTTTTGATCGTGGTAGGAAAACGAAAGGCGCTGGATTTTGTCGAAGAGCTCATTGCGAATTTCGAAGGCAACGGTTTGCGAGTTGCGCTCCGCCCAGTACGCTTGCAAAAAGGCGAACAAGCCGCGCATGGAGGCAAACAGCACGATGGCGGCGCCGGCAGCAAGCACCGCCGCCGGTGCCGCCAGCTGGTCTGCTGTCAGGCGTTCCAAAAGCTGCGCCTTTGTCCAATCGGCCGGGAGCGCCGCAAGGGCAAGCATCTTCGGGAGCACCGCCGGCAGCTGGGCGGCCGGGATCGACGGCAGTGTTTCGAGCAGGCTGCCCGCCATTACGCCGTGTGTGATGCCATCCAGAATGTTGCGAACCAGCCGCGGCACCGCCAGCTGTGAGAGCGTGGCAATCACCATAAATGCAAATGGCATTGAGGCGGCGTTTCCGGTGCGCCCGAGATATTTCAAAGTGCGCTTAAGGGCGCCGCGCGCAGCAGGCGATAGCGTTGGGCGTTTATTTGGGCGTTTCATCTTGCGGGCGCTTGGACTACGAAGATTGTAGCGCGCTGCATTAATTTGAAGCCATCAAGCTATCCACTGCGGCAGCCAGCTCGCGCAAGTTGCCCACAGGATGCACCGCACTGACTGCGGCTGCGTACTGCCCCATATCACTGTCATCTGACCCCCACAAATAGCGCGGCTCGGGATTTAGCCAGAGCACACGGCGCACGCGCCGGCGCAGCAGTTCCACAAGTTCACAGCGCGGATCGTTGTAGTTGTTGCGGCCGTCGCCGCAAATGATGAGCGTGGTGCGCTGGTCGACTGCGTCAAGGTGATGGGTTACAAACTGATTTAGCGCTGCGCCGAGGTCTGTGTTGTAGTGGCCGGCCGGCAGGTTGCGCAAAATGCGGGGTATGGCCGTGGCTGGCGGCGCGGCTGCCAGCTCCGGGCTGATGTCCAGCAGCTGGTCGATGAAGGCGAAGG
>CANNEJ010000069.1 GCA_947503585.1 Anaerolineales bacterium
CCACGCCAAAATGTACGTGTCGATGGATGTGATTGTGCGCCATCTGCGCCACTCCGGCTATGCGCTGCGCTATGTGCAGAACATAACGGACGTCGGCCATTTGCTGGATAGCGGCGAAGATCGCATTCTGAAAGGCGCACGCCGGGAACGGGTGGAGCCGATGGAAGTGGTGGAGCGCTACATGCGCTCTTATCTGGATGACATGGACGCGCTGCACAACACGCGCCCGGACATTATGCCGCGCGCTAGCGGGCATGTGCCGGAGCAGATTGTGGCAGTGCAGCAATTGCTGGCGCAAGGCAATGCCTATGAAGTAAATGGCTCGGTTTATTTCGATGTTTCATCCCACGCAGACTATGGCAAGCTTTCCGGCCGGCGCGTGGCGGAGCTTGAAGAAGGCGCGCGCGTGGCGGTCCGCGATGACAAACGCCGCCCGGAGGATTTTGCGTTGTGGAAGCGCGCCGAGCCGGAGCACATCATGCGCTGGCCCAGCCCGTGGGGCGAGGGTTTCCCCGGCTGGCACATTGAGTGCAGCGCCATGGCGATGAAATACCTGGGGCAGACATTTGACATTCACGGCGGCGGCATCGACAATATTTTTCCGCACAATGAATGTGAGATGGCGCAGTCTGAAGCGCTGACGGGCAGCACTTACGCCAACTACTGGCTGCTGGCCGGCTCGCTGACGGTGGACGGCGTGAAGATGAGCAAGAGCCTCGGCAACTCCATCACGATCAAGGATGCGCTGCAGCGCCACGCGGCCGAGGTTCTGCGCTTCTTTGTGCTCTCCGGGCACTATAGCAACCCGATTGACGTGAGCGACATGGCGCTGGGCGCTGCGCAGCGCGGGTGGGAGCGATTGATGGTGCCGGTGCGCATCGTGCGCCAGCGCTTGCAGCAGGCGGGTATTGCACCGCAGGATGACCTGGATTTTAGCGGTGTGCTGGATCAAGCGCGCCAGGCGTTTCGAGCGGGGATGGATGACGACTTTAATGCGCCGGCCGCGCTGGCGGCGTTATTTGAGCTGACGCGCCAGGTAAATGCCATGCTGGCTGCCGGCCCGCAGCCGGGCCGCGCCACGCTAGCTGCGATTGATGCGGTCTACAGCGAACTGGGCGGCGGCGTGCTGGGTGTGATCCCGCAAAGTACAGCGGCAAGCGGAGATGCAGCGCGCGAGGCGGGCCTGGTGCAGCTGCTGATTGAAATGCGCATGCAGGCGCGCGCCCGCAAAGATTTTGCCGCCAGCGACAACATCCGCGACAGCCTGCGCGCGCTGGGCATTGTGCTGGAAGATGGCAAAGATGGCACAACGTGGAAGGCCGGGCTGCAGGCAGCTGATGAGTTATGAGCGAGCTGCTCTGCCGGCGCAACACGATCCTGGAGGCGTTGACTGCCGGCCGGCGTGACTTTCACCGTTTGCTGCTGGCCGAAGACGCCACAGCGGCAGCCACCAATGCCGTGCGCGCGGCTGCCCGCCAGCGCGGCGTGCGTGAAGAAACCATCAGTGCGGAGAAGCTGGCGCAGCTGGCACATGGCGAAAAACATCAGGGTGCGCTGCTGGCCGTGGGTGACTACCCGTATGTTGAACTAAGCGAGATATTGGATAGCGTGCCTACCGGTGCGCTGCCATTGCTGCTGATCCTGGATCTGGTGCAATCGCCGGGCAACATCGGGCGTGTGCTGCGCAGTGCGGAGGCGTTTGGCGTGCATGGCGTGGTGCTGCCGGAGCGGCGCGCGGGCGGTGTTACGCCGGCCGTGGCGGACGCGTCGATGGGCGCCAGCGAACACATGCGCATTGCGCAGGTGACCAATGTAGTGCAGGCTATGGAGCAGATGCGCGCGCGCGACATCTGGCTGGCCGGCCTGGACATGGCTGCGGATGCGCAGCCGCTGGGCAAGATGGATTTAAACCGCGCGCTGGCGGTGGTGATTGGCAATGAGGGCAGCGGCCTGCGGCGGCTGGTGCGCGAGCGCTGTGATTTTCTGGTGCGCATCCCCATGCACGGGCGCGTGGCTTCCTTGAACGCTGCGATTGCGGGCTCGCTGGCGTTGTTTGCCGCAGTGCAGGCGCGCCAGCCGCGCTAACGCTGCCCAGCGCGATTGCGCAGCCGGCAGCTGCCGCCTTGGGGCTAAAAGTTTAACCAGCCGGCAGCGCAGCGCTGTGCAACAGCGTATGCGCACTGTCCTCCAACCGGTCCAGCACATCATAAGCTTCGGCCATGTCGCGCGCCACCACCACCACGCCGTGCTGCGCCAGAATTAAACCGAGCCCGTTGTTTTGCAGCGTGGCAGCGCGCGGGCGCAATGCTGCCACCACGGCTTCCGCCAGCTCCGCAGAGTGGCTGGGCAGCGGCCGCACCACGTCCAGCACGCCAAACTTGTGCGTGTACTCCACCGTCGGCGGCAGCGGCCGGCTGGCGTTTGCAAACACGCTCAGGTGGCGCGGGTGCGCGTGAATGACGCCGTTGACGGCGGGAAACGCGCGCAGGCAGGCAAAGTGCATTTTGCTTTCGCGGCTCAGCAGGGCCGCATCACCCTCCAGTACGCGCTCTTGTGCGTCCAGCACAATCAGCTGCGCGGGCTGCAGGTTCCAGCGCTGCTTGCTGCCGGCATAGCGTGGCGTAATGAAAGTGTGCGCGCCCACGCGGCAGCTCAAATTGCCGCCGGCCGAGTTGGTGAGGTGGCGCGCGTACATCAGGCGCGCCAGCTCCACCATCAGCGGGCGCGGGTCGTCAGGCAAATTAAGCGGGCTCATTCTGCTTCCGTTTCCTATGGCTGCTAAATTAAATGTTGGCGCATGCAATACAATTAATGCAAGTCACCGGCATACTTGGTTGTGTGCCGGCCCAATTGTAATGCGGAGCTGTAATCAATGATTCTAGTTTGCGCACCCAACCCGGCGATTGATAAAACGCTCGTGCTGGCACACTGGGCACCGGGCGGCGTATGGCGCGCCACACAGGTGCTGCTGCAGGCGGGCGGCAAGGGGTACAACTTTGCGCGTGCCCTGGGCGTGCTGGGCCAGCGCGCGCTGGTGGTGGGGCCGCTGGGGGGCCGTGATGGCCACCGCTTGTGCGCTCTGGCGGCCGCAGATGGCATTGCCCATGCGCCCTTCTGGGTGCCCGGCGAGACGCGTACCTGCACCATTATTGTGGACTCGGCTGCCGCCACCGACACTGTGCTGAATGAGCCCGGGGCAGCGCAGCAACCCGGCGAATGGGAGCGGCTGCTGGCAGCGCTCGAGCAGCAGCTGCCGCATGCGCGCTACCTGGCCGTGTGCGGCAGCTGCCGGCCGGCTGACCCGGTGGATGGATTGCAGCGCGTGGTGCAGCTGGCGCAGCGCCACAATGTGCCCGTGCTGCTGGACACGCATGGCGTGCAATTGGCGGCGGCGGTTGCGGCCGGTCCGGCCGTGCTGAAGATTAACCAGAATGAAGCCGCTGCGCTGCTGGGGCGCCCCCTGCACGGAACTGAAGACGTACGCCAGGCGCTGCCTGCGCTGCGCAAGCATGGAGCGCAGCAGGTGGTGGTGACACTCGGGGCAGCTGGCGCCATGGCAATGGACAGGGCCGGCGAAATACATTTTTGTGCTGCGCCGCAGCTTGTCGCGCTGTGCGCTGTGGGCAGCGGCGACTCTTTCTTTGCGGGGCTGGCGGCAGCCCTGTGCGCCGGCGCCGAGCTGGCGCTGGCGTTGCGCCACGGCGTGGCAGCCGGAGCAGCCAACACGCTGCAGTTGGGCGCCGGCAGCTTTAGCGCCGTGCGCGCGCAGCAGTTGCTGGCAGAAATGTCCGCCGGCGCTTGAAGCGCTTTTAGTTTACAAGCAGCCCGCAATGCGGGCACAGACGCCAATCCGCTGCAAGCCCGCGCCCGCACGCGCAGTTGCCAGCTGTCCCGGCCTTGGCGGCGGCAACCGGTGCTGCGGCGGGGTCCGCATGCGTGGTGCTATCTAAATCCCCCTGCCCAAACAGCGCCTTCATCAGCACCTTTCCCACCACATTGAACAGCACCGCAAAAAGGCACAAGCCTGCAAACATCGTAACCGCAGCTACCAGCCGTCCGGCAACTGTTGCGGGGTACATATCCCCGTAACCCACGGTGGTGATGGTAACGACGCTCCACCACATGGCCTGGGGGATAGACGTAAACTGCGTGCCTTCGTTTAGGTGCTCGGCAAAATACATCAGCGTGCTGGAGATCATGATAACTGTGAAAAGTGAAACACCATAGATTGTCAGATTCATGCGGACGTTGGCTTCCGCATTCTTAGTTTCACCCAGTTGTTGTGTGACGCCGCGTGCCAGCTTTAGGATTCGCAGGATCCGCATGAAGCGCAGGATGCGCAGCTGGCGCAGCACCTTAAGCCCCGCTATATTTCCCAGGTTGGCGTAGCTGGGCAGCACAGATATCAGGTCAATGATGCCCCACACGCCCAGCACGTACGCCTTGCGGTCCGGGGCTGTGTAAATATTAAGCAGGTACTCCACCGTGAAAATGCCCACCAGCACCCACTCCACAATATCGAGATACACAGAATATTGTTCACGGAAGGAAGCTACGGTGTCCATCACGGTAAAGAAAATGGAGGCAAAGATCAGCGTCGTTAGCAATCGGCTGATGCGCTGGAAAACCGCCGAATGATGATCTTGGAAAGCAGCCCGGACGCCTGCGTCAATGCGTTGCAGCCAGGTGCCAGTCGCAGGGTTCGTCGTCAAAGAAGTGCTCATGATTTATCCAGTGCTCCATCCCAGCCTGATCTTGGTCGCCATTATAACCAGCTGTTCCCGCCCAAGGGCTGGTACACTTGCCGCCGCGTGCCTACAGCTGCCGCTCCCATGTTTGTAAAACAGTGTGACTGTTGCGGTGCACCCATGCAGGCGCACGCCTGCAAGATATTCTGTGTGCGCTGCGGTTATCGCTTCGATTGCTCGGACCTGAGCCTTAACTTTGACGCACCGGCAGACCTACCGGCGCCTGCCGAGGCTGCACTTGCAGGCTGAAGAGCCGCGGGCCGGCTGCACCGCGCAGTGTGCGCTGCGCCTGCCGCTCGGCGGCATTTGGTAGCCGACCGGGGTTAAATCCACCACATTGGGATCAAGCCGGGGTTTTATGCAACCGGGGCTGGCAAGCACGGACCCGCAGCCGCGCCGAAAGGGGAGCGCAGCGCTTTAGGTCTCAGGCGTGATAAACAGCTCCCACCACACGCGCCAGTTTTGCGGGCGCGCAGGCGGCGGGGGCAGCGGCGTGGGTGTGGGTGCTACATAACCCGCAGGCGTCACCACAATCACGAGGGTCTCATCCGCGTAGCCATAGCCAAGTTTGCGGGCTTCATTTTCCACGGCGTTGGGGCTCTCCAAATATGCCTGCGTGACGCGCAAGTCTACTGAGCGCTGCTGTTCGGCCGCCAGCTCGCTTTGCAGCCGGCTGCGCTCGGCGCGTATCTCTGCCAGCTGCAAAAGTTTGGAGCGGTACACGCCCACCGACACAACTGCCAGCAGGCCAGCCACCCCCATTAGCAGCGTAACCGGAGAGATGCGCGGCCAGCGGCGCCGCGAAGTTGTGGTCATGAGTTTATGGTCTGGAGTTCATGCGCAGGCTGCCCGCGCGCACCGCACCGAATGCCGAAGGTGGGACTTGAACCCACACGACCTTGCGATCACTACGCCCTGAACGTAGCGCGTCTGCCAATTCCGCCACTTCGGCCTGCACATAGAGTGTATGCGTTTTGTTTGAACTGTCAAACATAGGCCAAAAATCAGGCGCAGCCGCTGCGGCAGCGCACTGTGGACACGGGCTGTTTGCGAGTTGCGGCAATGGAATAGAGCCGGCCAATCGGGCAACCCGCTGCGCAAACAGCGGTGCTGCCCGCAGCACCAGCTTGACCGGCTTGGCTGGCTGGTTGCCGCACTGCCGGCAATTGCCGATTCCCGCTTTTGGCTGCGGCCGGCGTGCTGCTAGCGCAGCCCCAGTTCATGGCGCGCAATAATTGTGCGCTGAATTTCGCTCGTGCCCTCGTAAATCTCAGTGATTTTTGCGTCGCGGAAGTAGCGCTCAACGGGCAGCTCCTTGGAGTAGCCCATGCCGCCATGCATCTGCAGCGCGCGGTGCGCGCATTCCATTGCGGTCTCTGAGGCGTGCAGTTTGGCCAGGCTGGCCTCCAATGTGTAGCGCCCGCCGTGGGTTTGCACGCGCGCCTTGGCCAGCGCCGCGCTGTAGGTAAGCAGGCGCGCTGCTTCAATGCGCATCTTCATATCCGCAATCTGAAACTGCAGCCCCTGAAACTCACCGATCTTTTTTCCGAAAGCCTCGCGCTGCTTGCAATAGCCAACCGCTGCCTCATATGCAGCTTCGGCAATCCCCAGCGCCTGGGCGGCCACGCCGATGCGGCCGGCATCCAGTACGGCCATCGCCAGCTTGAAGCCCTCGCCCTCCGCGCCAATGCGATCCTCCACCGCGCAGCGGTAATCATCAAACACAATCTCGCTGGTGGCCGAGGCGCGAATGCCCAGCTTGGGCTCCGTCTTGCCGCGGCTGAAGCCCGGCTGGGTGGTGTCGATGATGAAGGCGCTGATGCCGCGATGGCCCAGCTCCGGCGCGGTCATGGTGAAGAGCAAGATGATGCGCGCTACGGGTGCGCTGGTCACCCAGCTCTTGCGGCCGTTGATGCGGTAATGGTCGCCATGGCGCACAGCCCGCGAGAGCATTGTGCCGGCGTCAGAACCAGACATGGGCTCGGTCAGGGAGTAGGACCCGATCCATTCGCCGCTGGCCACGCGCGGCAGGTAGCGCTGCTTCTGGGCTTCACTGCCGTAATGCAGCAGCGCGTGGCACACCAGCGAGTTATTCACCGTCATGATGGTGCCGTGCGCTGCATCGGCTTTGCTGATCTCCAGCATCGCCAGCACATAAGAAAGCGGGTCCATGCCGGCGCCGCCATATTGCTCCGGCACTTCAATTCCCATCAGGCCCAGCTTGCCCATCAAGGCTACGGTGCGCAGCGGGAACTCGCCACTCTCGTCATGCGCGGCGGCAATCGGCACAATCTCGCGCTGCGCAAAGTCGCGCGTTGCTTTGCGCAGCTGCTCGTGCTCGGGGGTTAGAGTCAGGTTTGGCATAGCGGCCGGCGTCAGACGCCCATCTCCAAATGCGTGGTGCCGATCTTGCGCAGCGCCACCACAAAGGCCGCGGTGCGGAAGTCCTGCACTGCCGGCTCGTTCAGCAGCACTGTGCGAATCTCCTGGTAGGCGAGGCGCATCGTGTCATCCAGGCCGGAGCGCACCAGTGCCAGCTCATCCGCGCCGGCCACCAGGT
>CANNEJ010000070.1 GCA_947503585.1 Anaerolineales bacterium
CTGCACGGCACGGAACGCCTGGACTGGTTTGCACTGGCCGGCCTGCAGGTGCAGACGGCGTACGATGCCAAGTCGGATGCTGCATTCTTTGTGCATCCCGGCGTGGCGGGCGCGCAACTGCTGCTGCGCCCCGGTTTATTTACGGTGCTGTACCCCGCGGACGCGCACATGCCCAAGCTGGCAGACGGCGCACCGGCCGCAATTAAAAAAGTGGTGGTGAAGGTGCGCGCGGCGCTGGTGCAGTAAGCCAGCTGCGTAGAACCCGGCGGCAGCGCACGCCGCACGCGATAAACTTGGAACGGCTAATGCAGCCCGGTGAACTATGCAATTAAATATTAATGGCGAAATTTTTGAGGTGGCCGACGGCGACGGGCTGCGCCCGCTGCTGTGGGTGCTGCGCGACGAGCTGGGCCTGACGGGCACCAAGTATGGCTGCGGCGCGGGCATCTGCGGCTCGTGCACGGTGCACCTGGATGGCGTGGCGGCGCGCAGCTGCCAGACGCCGCTGGCGCAGGCGGCTCAGGCTGCCATCCGCACCATCGAAGGCCTGGCGCAAGTGCAGCCCGACGGCAGCGTGCGCTTGCATGCGGTGCAGCAGGCCTTCACTGAGGAGCAGGTACCGCAGTGCAGCTGGTGCATGAGCGGCCAGATGATGACCTGCGCCGCCTTTGTGGAGCAAAACCCGGCAGCCAGCGAAGCGCAGTTGCTGGACGCAATGCAAAATAATTATTGCCGCTGCGGCTGTTACGCGCGCATTCGCAAGGGCGTGCTGCGCGCTGCCCAGCTGGCAGCGCAGCCGGCGGGCACAGCATGAGCGCCGCACCGCGCAAGTGGAAGTTCAGCCGCCGCAAGCTGCTGATTGGGCTGGGCGTAACCGGCGGCGCGCTGGCGGTGGGGCTGCCGCTATCGCTGCCTTTTGCGCGCCTCAAAATTGCCGGCATGCTGGATTCGGCCAGCGCGCCGGCGGGTACCATGCCCAAGGATCCCTTTGTATGGTTTGAGGTGACGCCGCAGAACCGCGTGCGCCTGTACCTGCCCAAAGCGGAAATGGGCCAGGGCGTGCATACCGCGCTGGCACAAATCGCAGCGGAAGAGCTGCGCCCGGCATGGGAGCAGCTGGAAGTGCTGAATGCCAGCACGGCGCGCGGCTTTGACATGGGCACGATGAGCGTCGGCGGCAGCGTTGTTGTCAGTTCGCTGTATAGCCCGCTGCGGGCGGCCGGCGCTGCGCTGCGCCTGATGCTGCAAGAGGAAGGCGCGCGCCAGCTGGGTGTGGCATCCGCTGCCGTCACGGTGGCCGGTGGTGTGGTGGCGGTCGCTGCGGATGCGGCGCAGGCGCTTACGTTCGGGCAGATTGTGAGCGCCAAGCAAGGCGCGTGGGTGGCTTCCAAGCAGGAGCCGCAGCTCAGGGAGCCGGCGCAGTTTGAATTCATTGGCAAGCCCATGCCGCGCGTGGACTTCGCTGCCAAGATCACCGGGGCTGCGCCCTATGGCTTTGACATGCGCCTGCCCGACATGGCTTACGGTGCTGTGGCCCGCGCGCCGCGCATCGGCGCAAAACTGCTGAGCGCTGCGCCCGGCACTGCGCGCAGCCAGCCGGGCGTGGTGGCGGTGGTGGCTACCGCGGAGTTTGCCGGCGTGGCTGCAGAAACGCGCGCGCAGGCTTTGGCAGCGCTGGATGCGCTGCAGCTGCAATGGTCCGAAGGCGATGTGGTGGAACAGGCGGACATGGAAGCATTGGTTACTGTGCAGCCCGGCACGGGCACGGTGCTGCAAAGCGCGGGCAGCGTGGCTGCGCCGCTGGCCGCTGCAAACACCCTGCGCGCGGAGTACCGCACCCCGTTTGCGGCGCACGCGCAGTTGGAGCCGCAGGCGGCGCTGGCGCATGTGCGCCCGGATAAAGTGCAGGTGTGGTGCAGCACGCAGTCGCCGGGTTCGCTGCGCGCGGCTGTGGCGAAGGCAGTGGGGCGCGCGGCTGCGGAAGTGGAGGTTACCGCCACATATTTGGGCGGCAGCTTTGGCCGCAAGCTGAATGTGGATGTGGCTCTGGATGCGGCGCGCCTCTCGGCGGCGGCGCTGCGCCCGGTGCATGTGAGCTACACCCGCGCCGAGGAATTTCAGCATGGCTTCTTTCGGCCGCCCACACATCATGTGCTGCAAGGCGCGCTGGATGGCGCCGGCCGGATTGTGGCCATGAGCCATCAGCAGGCCAGTGGCAATGTGTTTCCCGCGCTGGTGGGCCGGCTGCTGGGTGCGGACTTTGGCGCGTACCGTGGCGGCCTGCTGCGCTACAACATCCCCAACCGGCGCGTTACCAGCCAGCCGGTTGCGCTGCCGGTGCCCACGGGCTTCTGGCGCGGGCTGGGGCTGCTGGCCAATGTGTTCGCCGTTGAAAGTTTCATGGATGAGCTGGCGCTGGCTGCCGGCATGGATGCGCTGCAATTCCGGCTGCAGCATTTGCCGGAAGGCAAGCTGGGGGAACGCTTCAAGGCTGTGCTGCTGGCGGCAGCCGAACGCGCCGGCTGGGGCAGGGCGCTGCCTGCCGGGCATGCGCATGGCCTGGCATGCAGCCTGGATGCCGGCACCGTGGTGGCCCAGGTGGCCGAAGTTTCCGTGCAGGGCGCGCGCGTGCAGGTGCAGCGCTTTACCAGCGCGGTGGATTGCGGTGTGCTGGTGAACCCGGACATTGCAGCCGCGCAAACCGAGGGCTCGATCATGATGGGCATCAGCTCCACGCTGCTGGAGGAGATTACATTCAGCGGCGGCCAGGCGCAGGCAACCAATTTTGACCGCTACCCGCTGCTGCGGCTGGCGGATGCGCCGCTGGTGGAAACCGTGTTTGTGCAGGGCGATGATGTGCCGCACGGCATGGGCGAGCCGCCGCTGGGCCCGGTGGCGGCAGCCGTTGCCAACGCGGTGTTCGCCTGCACCGGGCAGCGCTTGCGCAGTCTGCCCCTCAAGCTGGCGTAGCCGTGCGCTGCGCGCTGCCGGCCCAATCAATAATATTTCTGAAGCAAACTCAACGCGGAGCAACACCATGCCCAACCAGCCGGCTTTCCAAAACTTAAACGGTCATCAGTATATGGCGCTGACCACCTACCGGCGCAGCGGCGCCGGCGTGCCTACGCCAGTGTGGTTTGCACAGGATGGCGACCGGCTGTTCATCGTTACGCAAGACGGGTCGGGCAAGGTGAAGCGCATTCGCAACAATGCGGGTGTGCGCGTGGCGCCCTCCGATGCGCGCGGGCGGGCGCTGGGGCCGGAAGCTGCCGGCGCGGCGCGCGTGCTGCCGCCGGCCGAGGCAATGCATGCCGACGCGTGCCTCAACCGCAAGTATGGCTTTCAGAAGCGTGTGTTTGATTTAATGGGCAGGTTGTCCCGCAGTAAGCGCGTGGTATTGGAAGTGGCGCCGGCTAGCCCGCAGTAACCCCCGGCCGGCAGCGCCGGCAGCTTTCCCCGCAAGCAGTCAAGAGTTTCCACACCGGTAAACTAAGGCACGCATGAATTCACAAGCCAATACCGGTGCGCAAGCTGATTTTTCAATCCATCCCGCCACCGTGATTGGGCGCGTGTCCCTGGCGGTTGCCAGCCTTGAACAACAGATTGAGTTTTATCAAACAGCCCTCGGGTTTCAGGTGCACTGGCGCGCTGCGCAGCAGGCCGGCCTGGGCGCGGGCGGTGCGGACTTGCTGCAGCTCATCGAAGCGCCAAATCTAAAACGCTATCGCGGCACAACCGGGCTGTATCACTGCGCCGTTTTGTTCCCGAACCGGCGCGAGCTGGCGCGTGCGCTGGCGCGCTTGCGCGCGCTGCAATACCGCAATCATCCCACCGATCATATTATGACGAAGACCACCTACCTTGATGACCCGGAGGGCAATGGCATTGAGCTCTATTGCGAATCGCCGGAAGACGGGCGCTTCACCATTGAGGATAACGACTTTGTAACGCGCCGCGCGGACGGCACGCTGAGCGACGGGCGCGAACCGCTGGATGTGGCCGCGCTGTTCCGCCATCTGCAGGCAGACGACAAACTCGACGCGCCGCTGCCGCCCGAAACCCGCGTGGGGCATGTGCACCTGCATGTGCGCGACGTGCCGGCGGCGGTTGAGTTTTATCACGGCATCATCGGCTTTGATGTGATGGGGTATTCCGCAACCTTCCAGGCCGCGTTTGTTTCTGCCGGCGGCTACCATCATCACTTGGGGTTGAATGCCTGGCAGGGCGCAGCCGCGCCGCCGCCGCCGGCTGATGCGGTTGGCTTGCGCCACTTCACAATCGATCTGCCCAATCAAGCGGCGCTGGATGCTGTTGCCAAGCGAGTTGCCGCTGCCGGAATTTCATCCGAGCTTTTGCCGGAAGGGCTGCTGCTGCGTGACCCCTGCGCAAACGGTGTGCTATTAAGGAGTGTGTAACAGGCTGCGCGCGGTAGCGGTTACAAAGCATTTGCGGGAGGCAACGCGTGCATGCAGAACGTGCGCATTAGGCGGGTGCAAGGCGGCACAGTAACCAGCCGGCAGCGGGCAACGGGCAGCCGCCCGCCGGCCGCAGGGCGCCGGCTAGGTGGTGAGCGTGGTGAACGGCAGCGCGTTCACATCCGCGCGGCGCAGCAGCGTCTCGGGCCCAAACTGATACGCGGGCAGCTGGCCGCTATCAATTAGCTGCCACAGGCGCTTGCGCCGGATGCGCAACACGCGCCGGCTTTGCGCAAAGGTGTAATACGCCATGCCCTGCAGGTCGTTGAGGTTGTGCTTGCGCCGCCGCAGAATGTTTATCACCAGCACCACCGCCAGCGTCAACACGCCCAGCAGGCTGCCCGCGCGCGGAAAGTGCGGCACGATCAGCAGTACCAGCAGCGTCAGCATCACTACCGGGGTGGTCCAGTCATCGTCGTAAGTAGTGGTGAGCGCCAGAAAATAAAACGGGTAGATGTACTTGCGCGCGGTGGCTGCAGTGCGCCGGTCCAGGCGCGGGCTGGAAAGCAGCATCTCGGTGTAGACTGCAATCAGGTAGTACACCACCATAAATGCCGCGCTGATCACGCCAAACACCGGCAGGTTTGGCCGCTGCAAAATCATGCCGGCCAGGCCAAGCACCAGCCCCAGCGCGCAAACCATTTTGTAGGCGCCCGCAAAGCGGCAGAACCAGACCGGATAGCCCCAGCACACAAACGAGCGCTCGTACTGCAGGCGCTTGTCGCCATACAGGTTCACGCGCCCGGCGGAGAAGATGCTCATGCAGAGCAGTGCTTGAAGGAGAATGAAGGGAAGCAAGGTCAGCATTTTCAGTAAGCCTGTTTTTTGCGGTTTGGGATGGATATTATGCCTCAAAACGCCGGCCGCTGTGCGTTGCCGGCGCTGCTGGTGTTTAGCTTGTTGCCGAACTGGCAACACCAAGGCGCTAAAGTGTTCTCAGGTGGCAACAGCAGCCTGCCGGCAGGCAGGTAGGCAGGCGCATGGCGGGCAGCGCGCGTGATTGACAAGTGCTTGAACGGGCTTATACTAACCTTAGCTTCATTGAGTGTAACCACGATGCGGCGGTGCAATGCCGCTTGGCTGCACGGGTTGTCCACACTGCAAGGCGGAGCGCGAGCGCAGGGACTAGGTGATGCGGAAATTGCGGGCGGGTTTTGCGGGTTTGCTGGTGGCCGCACTTATGCTGCAGTCAGGCATGGCTGCGCTGCCGGCAGCGCGCGCTGCAGCTGCGAGCACACCTGCGCCGGATGCAGTGCCAACCGTTGCTGCAACCGCCACCGCGACAGTAGCCGCGCCCACCGCGGAGCCGACCGCCGCGCCGACTGCCGCGCCCACCGCCACAACCACCGCCACGCCCACTGCCGCGCCCACTGCCACGCCTGCGTCCGGCGCTGCGCCACAACTACCAATTATTGGCTCCGGCAGTGTGCCCAACTACGATCGCGGTGCGTGGAATCACTGGGTGGACGCTGACAATGACTGCCAAAACACGCGCGCCGAAGTGTTGATTGCCCAGAGCCTTGCGCCCGTAACCTTCACGACCAGCAGCAACTGCACGGTGCTAAGCGGGCGCTGGTATGACCCCTACACCAACGCATACTTCACCATTGCGCATGACTTGGATGTGGACCACTTTGTGCCGCTGGGCAACGCGCACAGCGCCGGTGGCTCTGATTGGGCGCCGGAGCGCAAACGGGATTACGCAAATTCCCTCTCCGACGTTGACCACCTGATTGCAGTTTCGCTGTCGGCTAACCGCTCCAAGGGCAACCGCGCTCCAGATGAATGGATGCCGCCCAACCGCAGCTACTGGTGCGAATACGCCTATGACTGGATTCGCATCAAGACTGCCTGGGGCCTTGCCGCCACGCAAACCGAGTGGGCTGCATTGCAAACAATGACCGCGACTTGCCCGGCTGGCTTTACTTACGCCAACGCGGCTGGCGGCGCTGCGGCACGGCCGGCCACACCGGGGGCGGTGGAGCCTACTGCCACATCTTCAATCCCCAACTTGCCCAGCCTGGCTGCGCCGGTTGTCTCCGGTGTTGGCGCAACTTTTGCCAGTGTCACGCTGCCGGCCAAGCCGGCCGGCTTTGATAACTACGGCAACCAGTTTTATGTAAAGCTGTTTACAGCAGCGGATGCCACCAGCGGAGAAATTGTGCTGGGCGGCTGGGTTTACGCTGCCACACCGTGGGGCACGCTGCAGGCAACTTCGAACACGGCGCTGCAGGTCAGCACAACTTATTGGGCGCGCTTCTGGCTGCGTGACAGCCTGGGGCGCGAGGTGTTGTCTGATGCCACAAGCTTCACCACACTCGCAATGCCGGCCCTGCCCACGCTGACTGCACCGGTTGTTTCAAAAATCGGCGGCACCTTTGCCAGCGTCACGCTGCCGGCCAACCTGGCCGGCTTTGATAACTACGGCAACCAGTTTTATGCAAAGCTGTTCACAGCGGCGGATGCCAGCAGCGGAGAAAGTGTGCTGGGCGGGTGGGCTTACGCTGCCACACCGTGGGGCACGCTGCAGGCAACTTCGAACACAGCACTGCTGCCCGGCACAACTTATTGGGCGCGCTTCTGGCTGCGCGACAACTTCGGGCGCACTGTACTTTCTGATGCCGCAAGCTTCACCACACTCGGGTCGCCACTGCCGGGCGTGCCGCCCCTGGATGCGCCGGTGGTGACTGCGGTATTGCCGGACAACGTGACGGTGCGCTGGCCGGCCAAGCCGGCCTGGTTTGACGACGCCACGATGACCGAGGTCACGCTTATGGCCTGCCCGACGGCCGAGTTTCCCTGCAACTGGCTCGGCACGCCCT
>CANNEJ010000071.1 GCA_947503585.1 Anaerolineales bacterium
GGCACTTGGAAGAGAAGCATGCGTTAGCGAACGGAAAGCGTGTTTCGGCGAGCCTGTTTGACTTTGGTTTGTACTTTTTTCACAACGCGCGCGAGCTGCTGGCGCGCAAGAGCGGCCCGTACTTTTATATCCCCAAGCTGGAGGGCCGCTTGGAGGCGCGCCTGTGGAACGATGTGTTTGTGTTTGCACAGCAGCAGCTGGGGCTGCCCGCCGGCACCATCCGCGCCACCGTGCTGATCGAAAATATTCTGGCAGCATTTGAAATGCCGGAAATTTTGTATGAACTGCGCGCGCATTGCAGTGGCCTGAATGCCGGGCGCTGGGATTACATCTTCAGTGTTATTCGCAAGCTGCATGGCGTTGTGCCTGCGCAACTGCCGGACCGCGCGCAGATCACGATGACAGTGCCCTTCATGCGCGCGTACACTGAGCTGCTGGTGAAGACCTGCCATGCGCACGGGGCGCACGCGATCGGCGGTATGGCGGCTTTTATTCCCAGCCGCAAGGATGCGGAGGTGAACCGCGTGGCGCTGGAGCGCGTGCGCGACGACAAGCAGCGCGAAGCGGCCGATGGATTCGACGGCACCTGGGTAGCGCATCCTGACCTGGTGCCGGTGGCACAGGCTGCGTTCGACGCGCAGCTGGGCGAGCGGCCGCACCAGAAGGAGCGCTTGCGCAGCGAGGTAAACCCGAGCGCGGCGCAATTATTGGAGTTGGGTGTGCCGGGCGGCACGGTGACCGAGGCGGGACTGCGCAACAATATTAGCGTGGCGCTGCAGTATATTGCAGCATGGCTGGGCGGGGTGGGGTGCGTGCCCATCTTTAACTTGATGGAGGATGCGGCCACGGCTGAGATCTCGCGCTCGCAGTTGTGGCAGTGGACGCACCAACCGGATGCGAAGCTGGTCGACGGGCGCAGCATCACGCCGCTGCTGTACCGCGCATTGGCGGGTGAGCAGGCGGATGAGCTGCGCGCCACACTTGGCGCTGAAGCTTACACGCGCGGCAACTTTGTGCAGGCACGCCAAATGTTGGATGAGCTGGTGCTGACCGAAGAATTTGCGGACTTCCTGACGCTGGGCGCCTACGCCCGCATTTGAGTTAGCCGCGGGCGCACTGATGGAATACCGCCTGCTGGGGCGCACCGGCGTGCGGGTTTCCCCGCTGTGCCTTGGCGCGCTGAACTTTGGCGAACCCACGCCGGAGCCGGAGGCGATTGCGCTTTTGCATCATGCGCTGGCGCAGGGCCTCAACTTTGTGGACACCTCCAACAGCTATGGCCGCGGCAACAGCGAAAGCATTGTGGGCCGCGCGCTTAGTGGCGGGCGGCGGCAGCAGGTGGTGCTCGCAACCAAGTTCCACTTTGCGCAAACTGAGGATGTGAACGACCGCGGCAACTCGCGCCGCCACTTGATTATGGCGCTGGACGACTCACTGCGCCGGCTGCAAACTGACTGGATCGACCTGTACCAAGTGCACCGCCCGCAGTTTGATCTGGCGCAAGACGAGACGCTGCGCGCGTTGGATGATGTGGTGCGTGCGGGCAAGGTGCGCTACATCGGCTGCTCCGGCTTTCCCGCGTGGCTGGTGATGGAGGGCCTTGCACTGAGCGACCGCCATGGCTGGGCGCGCATGGTGTCCGAGCAGCCGCCGTATAACATCTTGGATCGGCGCATTGAAAATGAACTGGTGCCATTGGCTGAGCGCTACCAGTTGGCGCTGTTGCCATGGTCGCCGCTGGCGATGGGCCTGCTGGCCGGGCGCTACCCGCAAGACGGCACGCCGCAAGCAGACACGCGTGCGCAGCGCTGGGGCGGGCCCTATGCGGCGCGCGTGACGCCGCATGCAGTGCGGACTGCGCAGCGCTTTGCGGAGCTGGCGCGTGCGCACGGCTGCGAGCCAGCCGCGCTGGCAGTGCGCTGGCTTTGCGGGCAGCCCGCTGTCACTGCGCCCATCATCGGGCCGCGCAACATTGCGCAGCTCGATGCATATCTGAATGCACTGGCGCTCAACTTATCCCCAGAGCTGCGCAGCGCAATCGATGCGCTTGTGCCACCGGGCAGCGCGGTCACCGATTTTCATAACAACAGCGGATGGATGCGGATGCATGTGGACCTTTCTGATTGAAGCGGTGCTGATTTCGCTGTCGGGCGTGATTGCGCCCGGGCCGGTGACTGCGGTGTGCGTGGGGCATGGCAGCAAGTCGCCGCATGCCGGCGTGGCAATTGCTGTCGGGCACGGGATTGTGGAGTTCCCGCTGATCTTTGGATTGTATCTGGGCGTTGCCGCGGTGTTGGGCCAGCCGATTGTGGCGACTGTTGTGGGTGTGCTTGGTGGTGTGGTGCTGCTGTGGATGGGTGCCGGCTTGCTGCGCAGTGTGCCGGCGCAAGCTGCGGATGCAGCGGTGGCTATGCCTATGAATCAAAGCTCGCCAATGCTGGCGGGGCTGGTGCTGTCTGCTGCGAATCCGTACCTGCTGGTTTGGTGGGCAACCGTGGGCACAGTTCTGATAATGCGGGCGGGCGAGTTTGGCGCGCTGGCGGTGGTCGTGCTCGCAGTTGCGCACTGGACTTGTGATCTGGTCTGGTGTTACTTGTTGTCCGCAACTGCATTTGGCGGCGGGCGCCTGTTGGGCGACCGCTTTCAGAAAATTCTTTTTGGCGTGTGCGGTGCCTTCTTGTTGATTGTTGGCGTGCGCTTTTTGACCGATGCCGGCTCAAAGATTTTGGCGCTGCTGCTGTGAGCGCGCGGCTGCTGCCGGTGCTGCCGGGCGTAATGCAGATTCGCGGCGGCATTGTAAATTGCTATTTGATTGCGGATGCGGACGGCTTGGTGCTGATTGATGCGGGCATGCGCGCTGACATGCGCCGCATCCTGCAGGCAATTGATGCAAGCGGGCGGGCGCTGCGCGACCTGCGGCTGATTCTGATAACGCATGCCGATGGCGATCATGTGGGCTGTGCCGCGCAGCTGCTGGCAGCGGCCTGGGCTGTGGGTGGCGCTGCGCGCTTGTGCGTACCCGCTGGCGAAGCCGCACCCTTGGCAGCGGGCAAGTCTTCGCGTGAACTGCGCGCGCATGGGCTGCTTAAAGTGGCGTTGCAGCTGACCGCCAAATTGTGGGCCTTCAAGCCGCTGGAATTTGATGCGACGCTGGCGGACGGAGAGCTGCTGCCGGTGCTGGGCGGATTGCGGGTACTGAACACTCCGGGGCACACACCCGGACATTGTTCTTTTTATGCGGATGGTCTGGGGCTGCTATTTGCCGGTGATGCTTTCAAAAACTTTGGCGGCCGGTTACAAGTGTCGGATGGCATGAACACTTGGGATGAACGCGCCGCGCTGCACTCTGCCACGCGCCTAAGCGCGCTGGCGCCGGCGGTGATTTGCATGGGGCATGGGCCGGTGGTGCAGGATGCCGCACCGGCAATGCAGCGCGTGGTTATGGCGCACAAGCTGCGTTTGGAGGCCGGCTAGCGCATGGCGGGCATGCCGCGCGTGTTTGTGACGCGCAAGATTCCCGCGGCGGGATTGCAGCGATTGCAGGCAGGCGCTGCAGTTACTGTCTGGCCCGGGGAGCTGCCGCCGCCGCCGGATATTTTGCGTGCCCAAGTGGCCGGCTGCACCGGGCTGCTGTCACTCGTGACCGATCGCGTGGATGAGGCATTGCTGGATGCAGCCGGGCCGCAGCTGCGTGTGGTGAGCCAGATGGCAGTGGGCGTGGACAACATTGACCTTGACGCCTGCACGGCACGCGGAGTACCGGTGGGCCACACCCCCGGTGTGCTCACGGAGACTACCGCAGACTTGGCGTGGGCATTGCTGCTGGCGGCCGCGCGACGGGTTGTGGACGGCGAACGCTTTGTGCGCAGCGGCAATTGGAAGACCTTTGACCCGCTCCACATGCTGGGCTTGGATGTGCATGGCGCCACGCTAGGCTGTGTGGGTTTTGGGCGCATTGGGCAGGCTGTGGCGCGGCGGGCACACGGGTTTGGGATGCGCGTGCTGTACGCGCAGCCGCGCGCTCTAGCAGCCGCTGAAGCGGGCGCTGCCCGGCACGTGCCGCTGGCTACGCTTTTGCGCGAGTCTGACTTCATCACGCTGCACACGCCGCTCAATCCGCAGACGCGCCACCTGATTGGCACGCCGCAGTTTGAATTGATGAAGCGGAGCGCTGTGCTCATCAATACCGCGCGCGGGCCAATTGTGGATCCGCAGGCGCTGTATGCAGCGCTGCATGCGGGGCAGATTGCGCACGCTGCGCTTGATGTGACGGATCCCGAGCCAATCTTGATGGACAGCCCGCTGCTGCAGCTGGAGAACCTGACGATCACGCCGCATGTGGGCAGCGCCACCCTGCAAACCCGCGACCGCATGGCAGTGCTGGCTGCAGAAAACATGCTCGCCGGTTTGGCAGGAGCGCGCATGCCGCACTGTGCCAACCCGCAGGTGTACGCGACCGTTTAGCCGCAGCTCGCGGCAGCCAACTCCCAGAGGCTGCTAAACAATTCAGCCGGGAAGGCCTCAGTCTTGTCCACAGCCGCAGCGCTGGTGGCGCTGCGCGCACCAAAGGGCAGCAGTCCGCCTTCCTGTAGCGGCCAGGTCACGGTGTTGGCCTGCACCACTACCGTTCCGGTGTAGTCGCTGTACTTGCCTTTGGTTGGATAGTACAAGTTTAATTGTTTGCCGCTGCTCAGCGTGCGCTGCACAATCCGCTCCTCGCCAATGCCAATCTCCAGCTCTTGAAAGCTCCAAATAAATTTGCCTTCGTGGGCGGTATTGGTTGTGATGCGCAGGATGAAGCTGCCCGCCGCATCAAACTGGCGGTCCACTGACGCGATATCCAGATACGCCGGCATGCCGCGCGTATCGCCGATCGCATCCAGCAGCAGCTGGCGCGCAATCGTGCCATCCGCCCGCCGCGTTTCACTTGCGCCCGTCAGCGGGTCAATCAGCAGTGTGCTGCCGGGCGGCCACAGGTCCGTCACCTCCAGCGTCGCTGCAGTGTCGGCCCGATGCAGGATCACAACACTGCGCTCGCCGGCAGCAATCGTCACCTGTCCCTCAAGCTGCAGCGTGCCGGCGCGCGTATTTAGCTGCTGGGTGGTTATGCCCTGCTTCCAAACAAAGTGATAGCGCGCAGCCTCGTACGCGCTGCCGTCGGCAAGCGTAATTGGAAATGCGCAAACTGTGCCGCGGCTGGCTGCCGCCGGTGTGGCTGTGGCTGCCCGCGTGGTGGGCAGCTGAAAAGCAGTGCCAAAAGGCGCAGGCGAAGCCGGTACGGCGGTTGCAGCAGCGGTTACCGCTGCGGGGGCAGTGCCCGCCAGCTGGTCGCACGCCGCCAGCAGCAACATTCCACCCGCAGCCATGGCCACTACTATTGCGCGCACTAGAGATTGCCCAACACGCTCTAAATTGTAATTGATGCGCTGTAGAAGTCCCGGGCGGACTTTGCGCGCAGCTGTGGCCGGCTTAATCTGGCAGCGTGAGCACAACGAAACTCAGCTTGCCTTTCTCGATCAGCGTTCTTTTCTCGATGCGCGCGCCGGCCCATTCCGTTGTGACTACGCACTCGCCCGCAAGGATGTTGCCCGCCACAAAATTTTCCAGCAGCACACGATCCGAAGGAGTGTAAATATCCCAGTAGGTATCCACATGCCGCTTGCGGCTGCTTGCGCACTCATAGTACACGCGCTGACCGGGAACCAGATACCCGGCGGCGTTCACCACGCGGCCGGCAAGCACACCGTGGTAGGGCGGCGGGCGCAGCCACAGCTCCGGGTTGCGCACGCGCGTGTAAATGGTGGGGTCATCGCCAATCCGAATTTCAAAGTGCAGGTGCGGTCCGTATGCCACGCCTGTATCGCCCACAGTGCCAAGAACTTCACCAGCGCTGACTACAGCGCCCGTTTTCACAAGCACGGTGTCCAGGTGCCCGTAGAGTGCGTACACATCGGTTTCATTCCAAAGTACGTCCAGCTTGATGACCACCACGTTGCCGTAAAAATCCGGCTTGATGCCAAAGAAGGGGCCTAAGTCCGGGCCGCCGTAAAATACGGTGCCCTCCCCCACTGCAATCACTGTCTGCCCAAGTGCAGAGGTGTAATCGCTGCCGTGATGCGGCGCCAGCCTGCCATCCCAGGTCATGCCATAGCGATAGTTGGTTGAGAGTCCGCCGGCGCCGGGCGGCAGCGGGTCTCCCGCCAGAAAGTGCTCCACAATTTCAACCTCGTCGAACGGTTGTGGAAATTGGGTGGCCAGAGAGCGCGGCGTGTTCGGCTGGTTTGTCGGGGTTGGCACTGTGGCGGTGGCCGGCGCTGCCGTTGCGGGCGCAACCGTGGTTGCAACTTTCTCTGCTGGCGCGGGCAGTGTGGGCGGCAAAGGCGTTGCCTCGGGTTGCGCCGGAGCCTGCAGCGGCATTGCAGACGCTGCGCTGGTTGCCACGATTGCTGATTGCGCAGCAATGCCGGGCTGTGCGCACGCGGCCAGCATTGCGCAGCCCGCAGCCAGCATCAGGCAGCGTGCCAGCATCATGGTGTCGCGCTCGCGGTCGGGGTGGGCGTCCACGTTGCCGGCTGCTTTACGTTCTCAAATTCAACCCAAGCCAGTTCGGCCGGCTTGACGCTTACTGATTGGCTGCGCGTGGTTTTTCCATTGCTCACAGTCACCACGTAGGTGCCGGGCGGTAGGTCGTTCAATGCAAAGTTTTCGCCCATCATCTCGTCGGCGTTTAGGGTGCCAATAGTGTATGTGGTGAGGTACGTGTTAACGGACTGGTCAAGCTTTGGATTGTCCAGTAGTTGTGAACGCACGGTGACACCGGCGAGTGGCACGGGCTGGCCGCTGCTGTCAGAGACGCGGCCCGCAAGGCTGCCGCGGCGCGGATATGGCCGCAGCCACAACTCCGGATTGCGGGTGGAGTCGTAGTCGTTGTAGCCGACGCGCACCTCAAAGTGCAGATGCGCACCGCCAAACGCAACACCAGTGCCACCGACGGTGCCAATCTGGGCGCCGGCCTCCACCCAATTGCCGCGCTGCACCGTGATGGTGGCGAGGTGGCCGTAGAGCACGTACACCGGCTGGTAGAGGTAGGCTTGCTGCAACTGCACCACTACAACATTGCCATAAAAGTTTAGCGCCGGCCCAAGCTGGTCCGCGCGATCGGTGCCGGCAAATACGACGGCGCCGCTCCCGGCAGCCAG
>CANNEJ010000072.1 GCA_947503585.1 Anaerolineales bacterium
CTGTCGGGGCAGCGCTGTTTGCCCGGGCGGCGGGGCTTCGCTTTCGCATCAACTGGTGGCGCGTGATCGCGGGTGAGCTTGGCATGGCGGCGGTGCTGGGGTTGCTGCATTGGCGCCTGGCTGTGATGCAGGCCACGCAGTCCTTGCGCCTTGCGGTAGAAAGCGGGCCGTTGGTGGACGCCGCACTGGCCGGGTTGGGCGGCGGCAAGGTTGGCTGGGCCATGCTCACCATGGCCGGATTACTGGCGCCGGAATCCACAGGCGGGTTGCTGGGCGGCTTTGCTGCCCTGATGCTGATTGCCACCAGTGGGTTGAGCTGGCGGCATGTGATCGATCTTTTTATTGCGCTGCAGCAGCGCTTGCTGCCGGCCGTGGTCCCGGAGCCCGTGCTGCAACGGGCGCAGCCGCGCAAGCGCAGAGCACCGGCTGCGGCCGGCCCGCCGGCAGCGGCTGATGTTACTCGGCGCTTTCGGGTGGCGCCGCTGGTGGAAGCCCCCGCAAAATTGCGCAAGCGCGATCCCGTGCTGCCCAGCTTTGAACTGCTTGACCACAGCGTGCCGCAACAGGTCTCGGAGGCGGAGATTAACCGCAAGACCGCAATCATCGAGCGCACGCTGCGTGAGTTTGATGTGCTGGCAACGGTGATTGATTATTTGTCCGGTCCCACGGTCACGCAGTTTGCAGTGCAACCGGGTTTTGTGGAAAAGGCCGGGCCGGATGGCGTGGTGCGCCGCCAGAAAGTGCGCATTGCGCAGATCTCGGGGCTGGCGAATGATTTGGCGCTTACGCTCGCAGCGGGCAGCTTGCGCATTCAGGCGCCCGTGCCCGGGCAGTCTTATGTGGGCATCGAGGTTCCCAACCAGCAAAAATCTTTTGTTAACCTGCGCGGCGTGATGGAGTCTGCAGCATTCAATCAGATTGAGTCACCGTTGAAGATTGCGCTGGGGCGCGATGTATCGGGCGCAGCCGTGGCTGCTGACCTTGGCGCGATGCCGCACCTGCTGATTGCTGGCACCACCGGCGCCGGCAAAAGCGTTTGTATTGCTGCGCTGATTACCGGGTTGGTGATGAACAACACCCCCGAAGATTTGCGGTTGGTACTGGTGGATCCAAAGCGCGTGGAGTTAATTCGCTTTAATGGCCTGCCGCATTTGCTGGGACGCGTAGAGGTAGAGCTGGAGCGCATTGTGGGCACGCTGCGCTGGATTGTGCGCGAGATGGAGCGGCGCTATAAAAAGTTTGAGGAGTACCGCGTGCGCGATCTCGATGGCCACAACCGCAAGGTAAAGCGCCGCAAGGAAGAATATCTGCCGCGCATTGTGGTGGTGATTGACGAGCTGGCCGACTTGATGATGCTGGCGCAGGACGAGGTGGAGCGCAATCTGGCGCGCCTCGCGCAGATGGCGCGCGCCACCGGCATTCATCTTGTGGTTGCCACGCAGCGCCCCAGCACGGACATCCTCACCGGCCTGATCAAGGCCAACTTTCCGGCGCGCATTTCTTTTTCAGTTGCATCAGCAGTGGACTCGCGCGTGGTGCTTGACTCGGTTGGGGCCGAGGCTTTGCTCGGCCAGGGCGATATGCTTTTTCTCTCGCCGGATGCACCCGCCGCGGTGCGTTTGCAGGGCGTGTATGTAAGTGATGCGGAGCTGGAACAGGTGGTGCAACACTGGGTATCTCAGAGCGCGGAGCAGCAGCCGGCGGCGGCAAGTAAGCCCGCCGTTGAACCGGCAGCCACTGGGAAAACGGCTGCCGGCCCGGAGGCGCCGTGGGATGCATTGCTTGTTCAACAGGCAAGTGTTGCGGACAAAGATGACTTGATTGCGCAAGCGATTGCATTGGTGAAGAAGCACCGGACTGCCTCCGCCAGCTTGTTGCAGCGCAAGCTAAAGCTGGGGTACCCGCGCGCCGCGCGCCTGATGGATGAGCTGGAAGAGATGGGGATTGTCGGGCGCGAGCAATCCGGCGGCAAAACGCGCGAGGTGCTGCTCCACGATGATGATGCGGGTGCCGACACCCGCGACGATGACCGCGACCGCGACTAGACGCCGGCTCTAGGGGGGCGGTGCGGCGCTGATCTCAAAGCGCGCGCCGGCGGCGCGCCCCCACACTTCTGGAAAATAAAACTCACTGGCGGTTGCAGGCGGTACATTGTATTGCCCGGCCAGCTGCGCGTGCAGCGTATACGTATATTGGTACGTTCCGGCTGGCAAATATGCGGCGGACAGCTCCAACTTCTCGTCGCGCAGGTTGACATTGGAGAACCACCACCAGCCCCAGCCGTAATACGCCGGGTTTGTGCTGCTGTCTTCCGGCTGCTGCCCGACCACGCTGCTGGTCTGCAAGCTGCTGTCCACCGGCTCGGCGCCCGCCGGGAACGGATCCTCGAGCAGTACATGATGCAAATCATTTTGGGCCACCAAAGTTAGCGTCACGTTCACATCGGCACCAGCCGGCACGCTGCTAACCGCCGCACAGCGCGGCTGGCCCTTGGCGCCGCAAGTTTTGCTGCGCAAGGTGTAAACGCGGCTCACCACTATGCCGCGGCTGAGCGCAGCAGCGCTGGCAGCCAGCTCGGTGTGGCGCAGCACTGCTGTGTGGTACAAGCTGCCTGGGCCCGCGCTGCGCTGCACCAGCAGCTGATTCACCGGTGCCAGCAAATCCGGCGCCGTTGCCGTAAGTTGGCGCGGCGTGGATAGTTCCGCTGCGCTGCCCTGCGCCAGTGCTTTGCCGTTGAGTAGCAACGTGTAGGCGTAGCTGGCCGGTGCATCCCCGCCGGCAGCCAGCCAGTCGGCCAGCGCCATCAGTGACCAGGCAGTTTGCTGCGTTGTTTCCCAGGCGTCGTTCGCGCCGCGCTGCGCCACCAGCCAGCGCACCACATTTGGGATCAGCGCATTGCGCGCATCAATCCGCACAAGAGCAGACAAGGCCATGGCAGTGCTGCGCAAGTCCGTGTTCATGTTGGAAAGTTCGGGCGCAGCACTTTCATTCCAGTGCGCACCTGTGGCGGAGATGGCGGCCGCACCCGCCAAATCAGAAAGCAGCGTTGCCAGGCGCGGGTCGCTGGCGTCTTCGGCGTGCATTGCAAGTGCCAGCAGCGCGCGCCCGTAGTGTGCCAGCCGGCTGCGTTCGGAATAGTAAAGCGAGAGCGCGCTGGGGTGCTTGACGCCGCTCTCAGACAGCGCATAGAGCATGAACACCTGCCGGTTGAAGTCTTCCGCTTGCACCAGCTGGTTTGGATAGCGCAGGCGGGCACGCACGAACGCAAGTGCTTGCGTGCGCATATTTTGCGGAACAGTGTGCCCGGCTTGCTGCGCCCGCTGCAGGCCAAGCAGTGCGTAGGCCGTCATGTAAGGGTCTGACTCTTCTGTGGGCCACCAGCCCCAGCCGCCATCCGGGTGCTGCTGCGCGGCCAGCTGCTGTACGGCGGCGGCCACCAGCTCCGCGCCGTGCTGCGCGGTTGGCGCCCCCGGCGTGCCGAGGCGCTGCAAAATACTTTGCATCACCACATTTGGCAGGAAGCGCGAGATGGTTTGCTCGACGCATTCGTGCTCGAATTCTTCGAGGTACTGCAGCGCGCCCGGCAGGCTGGCGGCCAGCGATGGGCTGACGCTCAGGGCTAATGTGGCACTGCTGGCAGCTGTGCCGCGCGGCACCACAACCACTTCGCTGCGTGTGTCGGCGGTGGACAGCACCCCGCTGGTTGCGGCGGTTTGGGGCGTACTGTACGCATACACCGGCAGGGCGCGGTCTGGCGCGCGCCCCAGCGGCGGCAGGCTGCTGTCTGCGAGCGCGCCGGCCTGCACGGTGAACAGCAGCAGGGCGGGCGGAGGCGGGGTTTCCGCAGCGCCGTCCACACTCACGGTCCAGTCCACGCGCACTCGGCCGTTGGCGGGCACCCGCACCTGCTGGCGCACATTATCCGGCAGGCGCACGCCGCTGCCACTCAGCGTAACCTCGGCGGTAATGTCCTGCGCGGTGTTGTTGTTGACGATTGCAGCGACATTGCTGCGATCGCCGAGCATGAAGAAGCGCGGCGTGATGGGCCGGATGAGCAGTGCCTTGCCAGCCACGATGTCGGCAGTAGCCGCGCCAACGCGCGTGTCTTGCGTCACGGCGCGCGCATCGGCGTGCCATGTGGTCAGGTTGTCGGGCAGCTTGAAGCTCACCTGCGCGCGGCCGGCGTTGTCCGTGCGCACCACCGGGTTCCAGTACGCTGTGTCGCGGAAGTCACCGCGCACCTCAATGAACATTTCATCGCCGCCGCCGCCGCCGCCCTTGGCTTCGGCTACTTCCAGATTCACCGCGTCCACCAGAATGGCAAGCCCGAGGCTGGTGAGCTGGCGCAGGGGGCGCTGCCCATAGAAGGCCGCTGCCAGCGACACGCTGTTGGGCGGTGCGAGCGCCAGCGCCGCAGCGTCCACCACACCCACGGCAATCTCTGCAGATACGGGCTTGCCGGCGTAATCGGTTGCGAGCAGGTTCATTGTGACCGGTTCGCCTGGTGCGGTTTGTGCCTTGTCAGGCGTCAGCTGCACCGTCAGCAGCTGCGCACGCGGGCTCACATCCAGCTTGAGCAGCCCCATGCGAAATGCGGGCACAGGATTGTCGGCGTCCATGCCCTTCACAATCACAACGCTCACATAAGCGGTGGGGGCCAGTGCCGCGGTGATCGGCAGTTCATAAAGCGTGCTGTTGTCCGCAAGCGGCAGCACCACGGTTTGCAGCACGCTGTCGCGTTCAATCGTTAGCAGCGCGGTGGCAGTGCCGTTGAACGGCGACGGTATCAGGATCTTGGCGGTGTCACCGGGCACATACTGCTTGCGATCCGCCACGAGGTTTATGCGGTTGCTGTTGTCCTGGCGCCAGCTTATGAACTCGTCGGCGCTGACCCAGATGTAGGTGCTTGAGCGAATCTCGTGGCCGCCACGGTCACGCCCGCTGGCGAGCACTTTGTAGGTGCCGCCTTTTTGCGGCGTAAAGCGCACCACAGCTTTGCCGCTTGTATCGGTGGTGGCTGTAGTTTCCAGGATGGGCGTGTCGCGTACGCTGGAGTTCCAGATGAGATTGCCAAACTCATCTTCTTCCTGCACGTTAAGCCACTCATGCTCACTGACCACAATCTTCAGTGACTGCCCCGCCACGCCGGCTTGCTGCCAGTCCACTGCCAGCAAATCAACGGCACTGGGCTTGCCCGCGCTGCCCAGATATTCTTGCGGGCTCAGGCCGATGTAGTAGTCTCCCTGATGGCCGACAAGTTCCGCGCGCGCGCTTACCGGGCGCTGGTCGACGTCTGTTACGGTGGCCTCGAGCGTGAAGCGCTGCGAGCCGCTGCGCGTGCCAAAGTCCGCCGGCACGCGCAACAATAGTTGGCCGCTTGCATCGGTGCGTGCGCTGCCGCTGGCCAGCACTGAGCCGTAATTTCCGTACATGGGTTCGGGCGCACCGGATGTCTGGTCGTAATCAGTAAATGAAAAATAGCCGGGACCTTGGTAGTCAAAGTAATAGTCGTTTGCCAGTAGCGTCCATTCCACGGCAGCATTGCTTACGGGCCCGCCAAAAAAGAAGCGTGCCTCTACCAGTGCCTCGATCGCCGCGCCTTGAACCACTTCGTCACGCGCCGGCGTAACGTTTACTTGGAATTCCGGCTTGCGGTATAGAGCCACTTGAAAGCCCAGGTCGCCGGAAAGCTCGGTGCCGGCAGCCACGTTCAGCGTGTAGTAGCCGGCGTCGGCGGCTGCGTCCAGCTGGAAGCTGCCGTTAATGGTGCCGAACTCCGTTACCGGCAGCTGCTGTTCGTGCACCACATCACCCATGGGATTATGAATAGTGGCGGTTACAGTTTGCGCCGCGGGCAGTGCAAAGCGCGCATCATCTTCAGTGCGCAGCACTCCGCGGAAGTACACGGGCTGCCCCGGCCGGTACAACGGGCGGTCGGTGTGCAGGTAGGCCAGGCCCCGGGCTGGTTGGTAATCCTGCATTACGCCAAACTGCCACGGCTCGATGCCGTATGACCACTCCGAACTTGTGAGTGCAAAGCCCTGTGGCCGCGCATCTGCAATGGCATACACCGGGTCCCACGCGTTCTCCCGCGGCGCAATGCTGGTGCGCAGCAGTCCGTCGGCGTTGGTTGTGCCTCCGCCAATGCGCTGCATAGCCATGTTGTACAAGCTCACATCGCGGCCGGCCAGCGGCTTGCCGGTTTGGTGGCTGGTAGCCCATACCAACGCATTGGCCGGTCCCAGCTTGAGCGTCAGGTTGGCGTCCGCAACCACTAGTACATGGTGTCCCGTTAGGTCGCCGGCTGCTGCGTTCAAGAAGTAAATGCCGGGCTCGAGGGCGCTGCCCGCCGCGTCAAGCTCGATGCGCGCAAATGCGTTCTCCTCCGGAAACGGCGCAAGCGCTTGTGCCCATGCGCGCACTTTATTTTCGAGCGCCGGGACATAGCTTTCGCGGTAGTCATAGGCTGCCGGCGCGCTGTACTTTACAAACTCCGCCAGCGGCATGCGCGACAGCTCCAGATTGAGCGCTGCCACATTGCGATATGACGCATATAAATACGCAGGCTTGCCAGCTGTGTAGGTGCCGTACTCGCTGCGCGTTTGCAATGCAAAGCTCGGGGCGTAGGAGCCGGTGGTGAAGTTGAGCGTGTAAGGCTTGCCGAGCGTATTGCCGAAGGGGTCGGCCAGGCCGGCATCCAGCACCACGGTGTAGGCCGTGAGCGCCTTGAGGCTGAAGCCAAGGTAGTACGTGTTGTCGTATTCGCTGAACCAGCCGTTGAGGTCGGCGGGCGCCGGGCTCACATGTACTTGCGCTTCGAATGTTTCCGGGTCCATCAATCCGGCAAACCCGATCTGGATGCTGGAAGCGGGATCCACTGCAGTGGCGTTGGCCAGCGGTGCGCTGGAAATTACAGCGGGAGCCGGCGCGGACTTGAACGGGAACTGCAGGGCTTCGGAAAGTGTGCCACCGCCACCCAGCCCGTGTGCGCTGGTTGCCAGCGTGGCGCTGTAGTCTGTAGCCAGCGGCAGCCGCTGGGCGGCTTTGAAGGTGAGCGTGCTATCCTCATCGGCCCACGCAAAGGTGCCACGCACGACAGCGCCAGCGGCACTGCGCACCGCAAATGCGCC
>CANNEJ010000073.1 GCA_947503585.1 Anaerolineales bacterium
ATGGAAACTCGCTGGGGCGCCTGCCCCTTGACACGCGCGCGCGCCTGCACGCGCTGCTCGATGAAGAGTGGGCAGACCAGCTGATTCGCGGCTGGGGCAACGGCTGGTTTGAGGCGGCGGAACGCATTGGCGCAAAGCTGGCGCAGGTTGTGGGCGCGCTGCCGCATGAGGTGCTGCTGGCCGACTCCACCTCCGTAAATTTGTTCAAGCTGTGCGTGGCAGCGCTGCGGGCGCAGCCCGGGCGCCATATTATCGTCACCGATGCACTCAACTTCCCCTCTGACCTATATGTGCTGCAAGGTGTGCTGCAACTGCTGGGCCACCCGCCGGACGCGCTGCGCATTGTGCCGGCCGCAGACGGCATCAGCGTTGCACCCGCCGCCCTCGCCGCCGCCATTGATGAGCAGACCGCGCTGGTGATGCTCTCGCACACCGCATTCAAGAGCGGCTTTGTGCACCCGCTGGCAGAAATCACCGCGCTGGCACACGCGCGCGGCGCGCTAACGCTGTGGGACCTGAGCCACACCGTGGGCGCCGTGCCCGTGGAGCTGCATGCCGCGCGTGCAGATCTGGCAGTGGGCTGCAGTTACAAGTACCTCAACGGCGGCCCGGGAGCGCCGGCTTTCCTGTACGTGCATTCAGATTTGCAAGCGCGCCTGCAAAATCCCATTCAAGGCTGGATCGGGCAGCTTGACCCGTTTGCATTTGAGCCGGACTATGTGCCGCAGACCGACCTGCGCAAATTCCTAACCGGCACACCACCGGTGCTTTCATTGATGGCGATTGAGCCCGCGCTGGACTTGCTGCTGGAAGCCGGCCTGGCGCGCGTCCGTGCAAAATCGCTGCGCCAAACGGAGTATCTGGTGGCGCTGTGGGAGCAGCAGCTGCAGCCACTTGGCTACCGGCTGCAATCGCCGCGCAATGCGCAGCAGCGCGGCTCGCACATCTCGCTTGGCCATGAGCATGCACTGGGCATTGACCGTGCGCTGATAGAAGAGCTGCACGTACTGCCGGATTTCCGCGCACCGGACAACCTGCGCCTGGGCATCGCACCGCTCTACAACACATTCAGCGAGCTGCATGCTGCCGTGCAGCACATGCGCACCGCGGTACTGGAGCAGCGCTACCTCAAGTACCAGCACCAGCGCCCACTGGTCACTTAAGGAGCCGGCGCCCGCCCAGCCACACGCATGAGCATCAGCACCACTGAGATGATGGCTGTCCTGCAGCCGCTGCACGTCTTCCGGCTGCTCAAGCCGCCGGCGCTGCAAGCACTGGCCGCACTGTGCGAGGTGCATGAATTTGCCGCTGGCGAGGTGGTGGTCGCCGCCGGCACTGCAGCCAACTTTCTCTACATTGTGGCATCCGGGCGGGTGGCAATTGGCGCCAGCAACGCCGGTGCGCAAGTGATTTCCGAAAACGATTATTTCGGCGCACAGGCTGCGCTCCCCAACGGCCGCCATCCGGCCGCAGCCACACCGCTGGAGCCAACCGTGCTGCTGGCGCTGCCGGCGCCCGCGCTGCAAAAACTGCAGCGCGAGCATCCTTCCATAAAAGATGCCTTGTTGGTTAAGCGCCGCAGCGCAGCATTGCTGCAACGCCGGCGTTACGCCGCGTGGCTGCGCGACAACGAGAATGTGCTGCTAATCTGCCGCACACACTGGGCCTGGCTGCTGGCGCGCATCTGGCAGCCCGGGCTGCTGCTGGTGGCGGCACTGGGCGCCGCCTGGCTGCTGCAACGCCTGGCCATAGATGGCTGGCCCGCGCTGCTGCTGGGCAGCGCGCTGGCACTTTTGTGGCTGCTGCTTTTGTATGTGGACTGGCTGGACGACTCTTATGTGGTGACCGACAAGCGCATCATCAGCGACCAGCGCCTGCTGCTGCTGTATCGCACGCGCACAGAGGCGCCGCTGCAGCGCGTGCGCTCGGTGGATCTGGAGCAGGGCTTCATTGAGCAGCTGCTGAATGTGGGCGACGTGAGTGCGCGCACGCTGGCCGGCATCGTGCACTTTCCGAACGTTCACGCGCCGCAGGCCGTGCGCGAGATCATCAACGAGCTGGTGCAGCGGGCACAAAGTGCGCAGCGCAAGGCGCATCAGCAATCCCTGGTGCAGTCCGTGCGCGTGGGCATCGGCTGGCAGACTGAGCCGCCAGCCGAAACACCACCTGCAAAACCAAAGCCAGACACCTCCCTGCTGCGCAGCGCTGGCGCATTCCTCGGCCGCTTGCTGCCGGCTTTCACGGAGTACGCCGGCAACACCATCATCTGGCGCAAGCATCCGCTGGTGCTGCTCTCGCGCACGGCACCGGGCCTGCTGGGTATGCTGCTTTGCACACTGCTGGCGCTGTTGTTCCGCCAGCCGGGCATGCCCACCGGCGCCTTCATTAACGGCAGCCTGCTGCTACTGGCGCTGGCAGCCTTCTGCCTGGCCTGGTATTACTACGCAGACTGGCATAACGACACGTACACCCTCACGCCCGACCGCCTGATTGACATGGAAAAAAAGCCACTGCTGGGCAGCCTGATCCAGCGCAGTGCACCGCTGGAGAATCTGGTAAATGTGCAGTACTCGCGCCCCGGTTTCTGGGCCAGCATTTTTAATTATGGCAGTGTGACGATTGAGACCGGCGGCGAAACCGGCGATTTGGATTTTAAGATGGTCATGGATCCGCTGCTTGTGCAGCAGACAATTTTGAACCGCATGGAGCTGCGCCAGGAGCAGCAGCAGGCCGCCGAGCGCGAACGGCGGCGCGCGGAGATGGTGGACTGGCTAAAAGCGTACGCGCAGGTGACACAACCCGCCCTGCCGCCGGCACAGCCCGGCGCACCCGCCAGTTGACGGCATGGCATTACGCAACATCATCACCCCGGCCGATGACCGGCTGCGCCGCGCCGCGCTCAAGGTGACCTCCTTCGACAAAACATTCCAGCAGCTAGTGGACGACCTGCTGCTGACGATGCACGCTGCGCCCGGCGTGGGCCTCGCTGCGCCGCAAGTGGGCGAGAGCCTGCGCCTGTTTGTGGCGCACCTGGAACATGAACCCGCTGCCGATAAAGATGAAGATGCAAATGGTGATGCTGCTGCTGACGCCGCTGCCACCACAGAGCATGCCGGGCCCAGCCTGGTACCCGACCAACCCGCCGCACCCGGCGTTGGGCGCGTGCTGGTAATGGTGAACCCGGAGATCACGCGTTTTTCCGAGGAGCTTGAAGTAGGCACCGAAGGCTGCCTTTCGCTGCCGGGCTTTGCCGGCGATGTGGAGCGCCCGCGCACCATCACAATCAAGTACCGTGACCGCCACAACCAGCCGCACAAGCTGCACACCCACGGCTGGATGGCGCGCGTACTGCAGCACGAGTATGACCATTTGGAAGGCGTGCTCTTTATAGACCGGGCGCTGGATGTGTGGCGCATCGATACCAAGGATCCAAACGCAGCCTGAAACCCGCCGACTGGATTAGCATGCCACCCACTACAGACAGCCCGCCCGCGCCCCGGCATATCAGCCGGGTACTGGAACGCAACATGCGCACTATTCTGCGCCTGCGCAAAAAAGCAGCGCGCCAGCGTGGCATCCAAGACCGCATTGCGGACTTCATTACGGCATTTTCCGGCAGCATGCCGTTCCTGTGGCTGCATGTGGCCTGGTTTGTCGCATGGATTTCGATCAACTCCGGGCGCCTGGGCATCACGCCCTTCGACCCCTTTCCCTACGGCCTGCTCACCATGATTGTCTCGCTTGAAGCCATCTTCCTCGCTACCTTTGTGCTAGTCAGCCAAAACCGCTTCAGCCGTGAGGCAGATTTCCGCGCCGACCTTGACCTGCACATTGGCCTGCTCACCGAGCACGAACTTACGCGCAGCCTGCGCATGCTGGATGCCATTCAAGACAAGCTGGGAATTGCGAACGATGCGGATGCGGAGTTGGCCGACTTGGAACTGGAGACCCGGCCGGAGGATGTGCTGGCCGAGCTGGAGCGCCTGCATCAGCGCGCCGAACGCAAGCTGCCGGACCACTAGCCGCTGCTGCGCCGCACGCGCGCGCGCGGCCGGTGCGCTGCGCCCGCGCCCGCTGTTTAAGTCACCGTGGCGCTTGCGGCGTGCGCCAAATGCATTGGATCACACTGCTGCGCTAAATCTCACTTACACTACCCGACGCCGCCCTTGCCGTTGACCACGAGTCATACCAGCTAAACCCAATCTGGCCGAGCACAGCGCCGACGGCTCCCAGCGCCAAACCGCCAACTGCGTCGGAAGGCCAGTGTACGCCCCCCGCCACGCGCGCAAACGCCACCACCAGCGCTGCACCATAAAACAGCACACCAGCGCGCCAGCTGCGAAAGAAAATACTGATAGCCATCGCAGAGAAAAAGGTGGCATGTGCCGAAGGGAATGCCCCATTTTGATCAAACACGCTAATGATTGGCGCAATGCCCAGCACAATGATCGGGCGCGGCACAAACAACCACGCCTTTAGGACCCATGCCAATCTCCACACTACAATCCCGGGGACAAAAATGCGCACCAGCGAGCGCGGAATTTCGTGGTGCTTGCGCATAAACCATTCGTATAGCGCAGCCGCAGCGCAGACTGCATACGGCAGCTGCACGCCCAAAAACACCGTGAACTGTTGTGTCCAGCTATTTGTAGTTGCCAGCTGGAACAGCATCGTGAATATTTGCTCGTCTAACACATGTCAACAATACCCCACTCTCCAGCTAACTACAAATTGCCCGCGAGCCCGGTTGCAGTTCGCGCACCAGCCGGGGTACAGCAGCGCTGCACTTCCAGCACCAAGCTATGTCACAGAACTGCTGGAAAAGTTTTCACACTCTGCGCATACCGCCGCCGGCACCAGTCCCCAGTGAATGAGGAACCCGAACACATAGCAGCCGGCACAGAAGCCCAACGCGGCCTCCAAGCTGGCAAACAGCACCAGCACTGCAATCACAACCTTGGCTGCGCCCGCCAGCTGCAGCCCCCAGTGCAATAACAGGGCTCCCCCGGAAAACAACAAACCAACAAACTGGGCAAAGCGCTTGGGCGGCCCGGCCACCGGCCGAAAGGGATTGCCCAGCGCCGGAATTAGGACGCGCGTAGCCAGCCAGCCGGCAGCACTCAGCCGCGGGCCGGCCAGCACCCGCGCCAGAAAACCAGCCGCCAGCAACGGCAGCAGCCACGCCGCATCAGCAACCAATATCGCCAGTCCCATCAAAACCACCATACCGGCCACCAGCCGCGCTGCGTAATCATTCACCGGGTTGGGGAAGCTAAAGACCCTTGCGGTCCAGGATGGTTGTTGAACGGTCATTTCTTCGTCTCCTTGCATAAATAAAAAACCCCCATGGTTTGGTTTCCATGGGGGTGATACACAGCGTCTCGCGAAACAGACAGCGAAAGACTATGGCGCCCCAATGCAGGTGCTACAGAAGCAAGCCTCAAGCGCCATAATATGGTTCCCGTACATGGCTAGAATAATACCATGCTTTTATAGTTTACGTCTAGCTGTGAGCCTGCAACCGGTTATCCAGTTGAGGCGGACCGGGGAGACAGGCGCTACCACCGACCGGTATCCGAGGGCCGCCCCAACGAAAACCCGTAAGAATGCCCGGTTGATGCCGCTGCGACGACCGGTGATTGCCTCGTCGGCCAGTGAGTTGCGACCCACCAAGGCTGCAGTGATGCGCTCTTATGGCTTTTGCGCAAAGATCGCGACCCGCTAGTCCGGGCTCTACGGACGGAATTACCATCGGTTCAAGCTCCAGTCCGGGAATCGGCGTAGCACCCGCGCCCACACCCGCACCTCCGCCCGCGGGTGTAACAACTGAGGCCCACTAGCGCTTGTGGCGCGCTGTAATGCCCAAAACGCTGTTTATCCAAGCTTGTCTTGCAGCGGGCCACCACACCCATCACTAACCAAAGCGAATTGCTCGTATTGCGAACTATTCACTGGAATTGCTGCCGGCTACGCACAGCTCAAATATATAATCAGATACTATCGCGGACTACTGTTCGCATAGCGTTACTCTAAATCCGCAGCAGATACAAGCAGAGGACTTCAACATGAGTAATCGCCTCGCGTGGGGAATTCTGGCGACGGGCAGCATTGCCGGCACTTTTGCCAAGGGTGTTGCCAAATCACAGCATAGCCGGCTGGCAGCGGTTGGCAGCCGCACGCAGGCAAGTGCTGCGCGCTTTGCCGCCGAGTTTGGCGTGCCCGTTGCCCATGGCAGCTACGCCGCCCTGCTGGCGGACCCGGCAGTGCAGGCGGTTTATTTGCCACGCTGCACCCGCAACACTGTGAGTGGGCAATCCGCGCAGCGCAAGCGGGCAAGCACATCTTGTGCGAGAAACCGCTTGGCCTGAATCACGCCGAAGCAATGGTGATTGCAGAAGCTGCGCGCGCAAACGGCGTGCTGCTGATGGAAGCCTTCATGTACCGCTGCCATCCGCAAACAGAAAAGATTGTGGAACTGGTGCGCAGCGGGGTGCTCGGCACTGTGAAGCTGGTGCAGGCGGCCTTTGGCTTTTACGCGGAGCCGGCCGCCGGCAGCCGAATATGGGACAACGCTGCGGGCGGCGGCGGCATCCTGGATGTGGGCTGCTACCCGGTTTCGTTCGCGCGCCTGATTGCCGGCGCAATCAGCGCTGAGCCATTTGTAAATCCGGCAATAGTCAGCGGCAGTGCACGCCTACACCCGGCCACGGGCGTTGACGATACGGCAGCGGCCACGCTGCAATTTGCCAACGGCCTGATCGCTCAGGTTTCTTGCAGCGTGGGCCTTCACCAGGACAACTCTGCGCGCATCTACGGCAGCAAAGCCATGCTGCACATTCCGCAGCCCTGGGTGCCGCCGGCCGAAGGTGCTGCCACCACCATGTTTCTGCACGCCGCTGGCAGCGTGCAGGAAATTAATTGCACCACGCCCGGCCACCTGTATGGCCTCGAAGCTGATGCCGTGGCTGTGGCATTGGCTGCCGGCCTGCGTGAAGTTGCTGCCATGCCGGTTGCCGACACGCTTGGCAACATGGCCGCCCTCGACGCCTGGCGCAGCACTGCCGGCCTTGTTT
>CANNEJ010000074.1 GCA_947503585.1 Anaerolineales bacterium
GTGCCAGTGGGCGCTGGCGGTGATGCAGCGCAACGAACCCGATCAACACACACGCAATAAATATTCCGGTGGCAACGGGTACAGTCGGCAGGCTGCTGTAACTGTAACCAGTGATCAGGGGCTGGATGGCACCGAGGGCCGGCCAGCCAATCTGCAATTGCGAGCTGCCGCCCAGCCTTGCAGATTGCAATGCGAGCAACTGGGAGCGCGCGAAAATTAGCCACGGCGCAATCAGAATCGCGGCCGCGCCGCCCGCCAGCAGCCACTGGCGCAATGCTGCGCGCCGCACCGCAACGATGGTTGCGATCTGCGCAGCCGGGAGTATGGCAAATGCATAGTGCGTGCCCAGGCCCACGGCAACGCCCCCAATATTGAGCAGCCACCACCAGCGGGATGCTGCCGGCCTTTCCGTTAGCCGCAGAAACGCGTAGAGCGCAGCTGCCGCCAAAAGGATGCCCAGGCTATACATGCGGGTCTCGCGCGCGTAATACAGCAGGTACGGGGAAACAATGCTAAGAGCGGCTGTCATCACTGCGCCGGCAGAGCCGTTGGTGCGCCGGCCGGCCGCGTACAGCAGCGCCACGGTTAATACACTCGTCAGTACGGACAGGCTGCGCACGCTGAAGGGCGCGGCGCCGATGAGGCTGGTCCAGCCGCTGAGCAGCAAGAAATATGCAGGCGGGTGCACATCCGCGGCCAGCGTGCGCAATAGATCAAGCGGGGCCAGGCGCGCAACGTAAATACTGAAGCCTTCGTCCCACCACAAGGGGCGCACGTCAATCCGGTACCCGTATAGAGCGCTGGCAATCAGGCAAAGCAATACGCCCGGGCCGTAGTGCAGCGCGCGATTAAATGGCGGTTGCGTTGGAGTGGATGGTCGGGCGGAAGCAGACATGTGAGGCGGGCGGCGCTGCAATCAAGCGCCGATGGCGCTGGCATATTATCAGCCACGGGCAAAACCTGCGGCTGAGGAGCCAGCCGTGCGGTCCGCGGCAGCGCTTGGCTTTCGGCCGGCCGGCGCCGTTGCCACAAACAAGAGCGCCGCCCACGGGTACAATTTACCTCCGCCATGGCAATTTCCCAAACTGAAGTGCGTTACATTGCGGAGCTGGCCCGCTTGCAGCTCAGCGAGGCGGAGTTGGCAGAGTATGCGCTGCAGCTCTCGGCGGTACTGGATTATGCGGCCAGCCTGAACGCGCTCGATCTGGCGGGTGTGCCGCCGACCGCCAGCGTGCTGGCACTGCACACGGTGCTGCGGGCGGATGAGGCGCGGCCGGCAATGGAACGCGATGCACTGCTCGCAAATGCAGCTGAGACGGCGGCCGGGTGCTTCCGTGTTCCGCCCGTGCTGGAATAGCGCCGCAGTATGGAATTGACCGGACTTTCTTTGAGCGCTGCGGCTGCCTTGCTGCGCACCGGCGCAGTGAGCAGCGTGCAGCTGACCGAGGCAGCGCTGCAGCGCACCGCCGCAGCAGACGGCACGCTGCACGCGTTTTTGCATGTAGATGCTGCGGGCGCAATGACACAGGCGCGCGCAGCGGACGCCAGCTTTGCGGCATGGCGCAAAAATCCAGCCGGCGGGCAGCCGGCAGTTGTTGCCGGGCTGCCGCTTGCAATTAAGGACGTGCTGTGTGTGGCCGGCTTGCCAGCCACCGCCGGGTCGCGCATTCTGCAGGGCTTCATTCCCCCGTATGACGCCACAGCCATCAGCCGGCTGCGCGCAGCGGGTGCCGTGTTCACCGGCAAGACCAACACGGATGAGTTTGCGATGGGGTCGTCAACGGAGAACTCGGGCTATGGGCCGACGCGTAACCCGATTGATCTGACGCGCGTGCCGGGCGGGTCTTCCGGCGGCAGTGCGGCGGCGGTGGCGGCGCGCATGGCGTACGGTGCGCTGGGCAGTGACACCGGCGGCAGCGTGCGCCAGCCGGCAGCGCTGTGCGGCTTAGTGGGCCTCAAGCCAACTTACGGGCTCGTGTCGCGCTATGGCTTGATTGCATACGGTTCGTCGCTGGACCAGGTGGGGCCGCTGGCGCGCACCGTGGCGGATGTGGCGCTGTTGCTTGGCGCGATTGCCGGGCACGACCCGCTCGACTCCACCAGCCTCAATGAGCCGGTTCCGGATTATGCAGCAGCGCTGCAAACAAAATCGCTTAGCGGGCTGCGGGTGGGTGTGCCCGCGGAATATTTTGCTGCCGGCATGCAGCCGGAAGTGGAGCAGGCGGTGCGCGCAGCGATCGAGCAGCTGCGGGCGCTGGGTGCCGTGCCGCGCCCGGTGACTCTGCCGCACACTGCGCAAGCGCTGCCCACGTATTACTTGATTGCGCCGGCCGAGGCGGCGGCGAATCTGGCGCGCTTTGATGGCGTGCGCTACGGGCCGCGCAGTGCGGGCAGCGGGTTGTGGGAGCAGGTGCGCGCCACCCGCGGCGCGGGCTTTGGCGCGGAGGCAAAGCGCCGCATCATGCTTGGCACCTATGCGCTTTCGGCCGGCTACTACGACGCGTTCTACTTGCGTGCGCAGCAGGCGCGCACGCTCATCAAACGCGACTTTGAAGCGGCGTTCAAGGATGTGGACGTGCTGGCTTGTGCAACCACGCCCACGACTGCATTCAAGCTGGGCGAAAAGGTGGATGATCCGCTTACAATGTACCTGAGCGATGTGTTCACGCTGGCTGTAAATCTGGCCGGCTTGCCGGCGATTTCGCTGCCGTGCGGGCTGGATGCCGGCGGGCTGCCGATCGGGCTGCAGCTGATCGGCCCGGTTTTGAGCGAGGTGCGCCTTCTGCAAGTGGCCCATGCTTACGAGCAGGCAGCCGGCTGGCAGGCACCGCAGCTGGCGGTATAAGTTGTAACGGAGAATGTTGTAGATGAAAGTAATTATTCCGATGGCAGGCTACGGCACGCGCCTGCGCCCGCATACCTTTAGCAAACCGAAGCCGCTGATCAATGTGGCGGGAAAGCCGGTGCTTGGGCATGTGCTCGATATGCTGGCGGGCGTGGCGGTGCAGGAGTACATCTTTGTCACCGGCTATCTTGGCGAGCAGATTGAGCAGTATGTGGGCGCCAATTACCCGGGCCTGCAGGCCAGCTTTTTTGAGCAGAAGGAGCTGAACGGCCAGTCTCCGGCAGTGCATTTGGCCAAGGAGCGCGTGGACGGGCCGCTGCTGATTGTGTTTGTGGACACGATTATTGAAACGGACTTAAGCCAGCTGGCGCATGAGCGGGCGGACGCAGTGGCATGGGTGAAGCGGGTGGCAGACCCGCGGCGTTTTGGCGTGGCAGAGCTGGCAGCAGACGGCAGCGTGCGGCGGTTGGTGGAAAAACCCAAGAGCATGGACAACAATTTGGCGGTGGTGGGCTTTTATTATTTGAAGGACGGGCCGCGCTTGATGCACGCAATCGAACGCCAGGTGCAGGCCGGCATTCAAACCGCAAATGAATTCTTTTTGGCGGACGCCATGCAGCTGCTGCTGGCGGACGGGCTGCACATGCGGGTGCAGGAGGTGGAGGTTTGGGAGGACTGCGGCAAGCCGGAGACCGTGCTGCACACCAACCGCTACCTGCTTGAGAACGGCCACGATAATAGTTCGGTTAATACCCAGCCGGATGTGATTGTCGTGGCGCCGGTGAATATTCACGCTGACGCACACATTCACAACTCCATCATCGGGCCGCATGTGACGATTGGAGCCGGCTGCACAATCGAGTCTTCGATTGTGCGCGACTCGATTGTGGAGGAGGAGGCGCACATCATTAACGCAAACCTGTCCGGCTCGCTGGTGGGCCGCGGGGCGCGTGTGAGCGGGCGCGCGCGGCGCTTTAATGTCGGCGATTTTTCCGAGGTTGGTTTTGAGTGAGGTGCGCGTGCACTGTGCGGGCGGCGCAGAATATCCGCAGCAGCCGCGCGTGTTTGAGTGGCTGGGCGCGCGCTACAGCGTGGCGCAGGTACTGCACGAGTGGCGCCTGCCGGATGGCATTGGCTATCGCGTGAGCACGGCGGATGGCGCGCAGTACGAGCTGGTGTACCGGCCAGCCCGTGAAGTGTGGGAAGTGCATGCGCTGGTGGATTGAAGGGCGGTAGCGATCTGAGCCTGCAGCAAACCAAGGGGACAGCATGATTATTGGTGTGCCAAAAGAGATCAAGGACAACGAGTATCGCGTGGCGCTTACGCCCGCTGCGGTGGAAACGCTGGTGCATGCCGGCCATGCCGTGCTCGTGCAGGCGGCTGCCGGCGACGGCAGCGGCTTTCCCGATGCAGAGTTTGCGGCGGCCGGGGCGCAGCTGCTGCCGGATGCGGCGGCTGTGTTTGCGCAGGCCGACATGATCATGAAGGTGAAAGAGCCGCAAGCCGTGGAGTACGAGCGGCTGCTGCGCCCGGGCCAGCTGCTGTTCACCTACCTGCATCTGGCTGCGGAGGACAAACTTGCGCGGGCGCTGGTGCAGCGCGGCATCAACAGCGTGGCATACGAGACGGTGGTGCTGCCCAACGGCACCACGCCAATGCTGACGCCCATGAGCGAAGTAGCGGGGCGCATGGCGGTGCAGGTGGCTGCGCACTATCTGGAGCGCGCGCATGGCGGGCGCGGCAAGCTGCTGGGCGGCGTGCCCGGCGTGCGCCCGGCGGATGTGGTGATTATTGGCGGCGGTGTGGTGGGCAGTAACGCGGCGCGCATTGCACTGGGCATGGGCGCGCACGTAACCGTGCTGGACCTGAGCGGCGAGCGCCTGCGTTACCTGGCCGACGTCCTGCACGGCAACCTGACGACGCTCGCATCCAACCGCCGCAACATTGCGGACACTGTGCGCGTGGCGGACGTGGTGATTGGCGCGGTGCTCATTCCTGGCGCGCGTGCGCCGCGGCTTGTAACGCGCGAGATGATCAGCACGATGAACCCGGGTTCGGTTGTGGTGGATGTGGCAATTGACCAGGGCGGCTGCATTGAGACCATCCGGCCCACCAGCCACAGCGAGCCGGTGTATCTGGTGGACGGCGTGGTGCACTACGGCGTCACAAACATGCCCGGTGCTGTGGCGCGCACGTCCACTTATGCGCTCTCCAATGCCACGCTGCCGTATGCAATGCGCATTGCGGGCCAGGGGTTTGCCGCAGCTGCGGCTGCGGACCCGGCGCTGGCACAGGGCGCAAACACGTGGGGCGGCAAGCTTACGCATGCCGCCGTAGCCGAGGCGTTGGGGATGCAGTTCACGCCGCTGCGCAGTGCGCTTAACTGACACCCGTAGCGCAGCTCGCCCGCGCCGCAATCCGATGTTTTTTCACCACCAGAGCATATGAAAGATTTCACCGCGCGCCACGTGGCGGCGATGGCGCCGTCGGGTATCCGCAAATATTTCGACATTGCCAACGGCATGACCGATGTGATTTCACTCGGGATTGGCGAGCCGGACTTTGTGACCCCGCCCGCGATACTGCAGGCCGGCGTAGATGCGCTGCTGCGCGGCGCAACACACTACACCCCCAACAACGGGCTGCCCGAACTGTGCACTGCGATTGCGCAGCACATGGCACAGCGCTATGGCGTGCAATACGATGCCGACACCGAGATTCTGGTGACCGTGGGCGTGTCCGAAGCGCTGCATCTGGCATTGTCTGCCACGCTTGACCCCGGCGACGAGGTCATCATTCCTTCGCCGTGCTTTGTGGCGTACCCGGCGCTGGTGGAGCTGACGCATGGCGTGCCGCACATGCTGCCCACCGTGGCAGCGGACAACTTTCAACTGGCACCAGCTGCATTGCGGGCGGCGCTAAACCCGCGCAGTAAAGCGCTGCTGATTGGTTATCCCAGCAATCCCACGGGTGCGGTGATGCCGCGCGCCGCGCTGCAAGCTGTGCTGCAGGTGGCAACGGACCATGACCTGCTGGTGATTTCGGACGAGATTTACGACCGGCTGGTGTACGGCTGCGAACACGTGTGCGTGGCAGCGCTGCCCGGCATGCGCGAACGCACCATCACACTGGGCGGCTTCTCCAAAGATTATGCGATGACGGGGTGGCGCCTGGGTTTTGCCGCCGGACCGCAGCACTTGATCAGCGCGCTGCGCAAGATCCACCAGTACACCATTATGTCTGCGCCCACGCCGGCGCAATATGCGGCACTGGCAGCGCTGGCCGGCGGCGATGCGGCTGTGGAAGAGATGCGCGTGCGCTATGACCGCCGCCGGCTGCTGATACATGCGGGCTTGAATGCGCTGGGGTTGGATTGCTGCGAACCCCAGGGCGCCTTTTATGCATTCCCCGCAATTGGCGCGAGCGGAATGGACGACCATACCTTTGCGGACCGGCTGCTGGCCGAGGAACGCGTGGCAGTGGTGCCGGGATCTGCATTTGGCCCGGGCGGCGCCGGGCACGTGCGCTGCTCCTACGCCAATTCCTACGACAACATTCAAGAGGCGTTGCAGCGCATGGGAAATTTCATGCGGCGCCACGGGTAGCGCATGCAATACGAACCGGTCATCGGGCTCGAGGTGCATGCCGAGCTGCTGACGCGCTCCAAAATGTATTGCGCGTGCGCCGTGGTGGACTCCACGGTGGCCGAGCCCAACCGCTATGTGTGCCCCGTTTGCGCCGGCATGCCGGGCACCTTGCCGGTCATCAACCAGCGCGCAATTGAGTTTGCGCTGCGCGTGGCGCTGGCGCTCAACTGCGAGGTTGCGCCGGTGAATGTGTTTGCGCGCAAAAATTATTTTTATCCGGATCTGCCAAAGGGTTACCAGATTTCACAGTACGAGCTGCCGCTGGCGCGCAATGGCTTTGTGCTGCTGGCCACCGCTGATGGCGAGCGGCGCGTGCGCATTCGGCGGGTGCACCTGGAGGAGGATACGGGCAAACTGTTTCACATTGATGGTGCCGACGGCAGCGTGCCGGCCTCGCTGGTGGACCTCAACCGGGCGGGGGTGCCGCTGCTGGAAATTGTGACCGAGCCGGATATCACCTCCGTGGCGGAGCTGGAGGCGTACGCCAAGAAGCTGCGCAGTGTGCTGCGCTATCTGGGCGTGAACAACGGCGACATGG